>NZ_JAACSD010000027.1:0-4473 GCF_009994065.1 Shewanella vesiculosa | reverse complement strand
AACTTCACCACCATAAGTTTTAGACAAAACGGCAGAGATTGCTGCTGTTAAAGTTGTTTTACCATGGTCAACGTGACCGATGGTGCCCACGTTTACATGGGGCTTGTTACGTTCAAATTTAGCTTTTGCCATGGTATTGCCTCAGTCCAATTATCTTGGTGATGAAAACACATATAGTAAAAATCCGATGCATTAAATGACATCGAATCGATTATTTAGGGTTAGGAAGTTTATTCATGACAAGCTGGTGTTGATAGGCAGATTCGCACTGCCGACTCACCCTCATTAAAGGTGCGCTCTACCAACTGAGCCGTATCAGCGAACAAATTTGGAGCGGATGGCGGGAATCGAACCCGCGTTATCAGCTTGGAAGGCTGGAGTAATACCATTATACGACATCCGCGCAACCTGTTTAGGCTACCTAACTACCTAGAAAATGGTGGAGGGAGAAGGATTCGAACCTTCGAAGGCTGAGCCGTCAGATTTACAGTCTGATCCCTTTGGCCACTCGGGAACCCCTCCAGAAAAATGGTGCCGGCACCAAGAGTCGAACTCGGGACCTACTGATTACAAGTCAGTTGCTCTACCAACTGAGCTATGCCGGCGTATCATTTCGGGTTCGGATATTAGGTAAATGTGCCCCAGAGTGCAAGAGTAAAATGATAAAAAAACTAAAAAAAGTTTCAAATGACGTTTTTTTGCACTTGTTTAGCGCAAAAAGAGTGATTAGTAGGCAAATGTAATTAGTGATGAAGACAAATGAGAACCAAACTATTGTCGCCATTTATACGATAGTGTAATGTGCCTGACCAACCTAGAGGAATGGTTATGAACCCAATTAACTCAATACAAGATGCACTCTACTTTGCTTTTCAGCGCGAGCATTGGGCTGAATTACGCAAATCAGTGCCACTCACATTGAGTCAGGCTGAATTAGAAAACCTGCGTGGTATGAATGAAAAGCTGTCTTTAGATGAAGTCACTGACATTTACCTTCCTCTCAGCCGTTTACTGAATTTATTTGTCGGCTCTAAACAACAGCGTGGACTCGTTCTTGATAAGTTTCTTGAACAGAAAGCTTCTCCAGGTCCTTACATTATTAGTATCGCAGGAAGCGTAGCTGTCGGTAAGAGCACCACAGCACGCATCTTACAGACGTTATTACAGCGTTGGCCCGAGCATCCTAAAGTTGATTTAGTCACTACTGATGGTTTTTTATATCCATTAGCAGATTTAAAGCGTAAAGGACTACTGCAGCGTAAAGGTTTTCCTGAAAGTTATGACATGAAAATGTTAGTCGAATTTATATCGGCTGTTAAAGCTGGAAATAAAGAGATATTGGCACCACTTTATTCTCATGTCACTTATGATAGATGTCACGATGAACATCAAGCTATTCGCCAACCTGACATTTTGATTTTAGAAGGTTTAAATGTACTGCAAACGGGTTTAGATACCCCAATCGACACCAGAAGACCTTTTGTATCAGATTTTGTCGATTTCTCGATTTATGTTGATGCCGATGAGTCATTGCTTAAAGATTGGTATAAACAACGATTCCTGCAATTTAGAACTGGGGCGTTTAGTGACCCAAACTCATTCTTTCATCACTACTCTTCTTTGACCGACGATGAAGCGAATGTAATTGCTGCCAATATTTGGGATACCATCAATGGCCCAAATTTATCATTAAATATTCAGCCGACACGCGAGCGAGCTCACCTGATTTTACAAAAAGGCCCCAACCACTTAATGGATCGGGTTTTACTGCGCAAATAACACTATATGCGCCTATTATTAGGCGTTATTTAGTAAGACTTGTTCGAAATAACGGACTCACTCAATATTCAAAAGTACGCCATAAGGTGTGAAACTTAGTCATTCTAAGCAAATACCTTATAACCAGCTGATTGTATAAAAATAACAAACAACCGTTTAGTCGCCTCCTTCAGGCAGCATTTGAGTCTTTCTATTATGTTATTTCATTGTCTCATAGAGTAGAAAAACGACATCCTACAAGCTTAGGCAGGCGTCAAGCAGGCCTAAATTGCTGTAAAATCCAGCTTGTATAACCCAGCCTATGTCGCTGCTCGAAGACTGATTTCACCACCTAAATAGCGCTTAATACCTTGGTCAGTTTCAAGCAATAAAGCACCTTGCTCATCGATGCCTCGACAAATACCGTTCACACAATTGGGTGCCATGATTAATGAAACATCGCGATTAGCAAATAAATCATACTTATTCCAGCGATCCAAAAAAGCGCCCAACCCTTTTTGCTCAAATAACTGAAGATCAGTTTTAAGGGTTTTGTGCAGTTGGATCAATAGCTCGGTTTTATCTGGCATACTCATTAAACTAGAGAGATCACTCCAGGGCTGATCAATAAGCCCGCCTTGTTCTGCAGACATACTCATATTAATGCCAAAACCAATTACAAGCTCGGTTTGTTGCGCAGATGAGTGGGCTATTTCTACTAAAATCCCTGCTAATTTTTTATGTTCTAGATAAATGTCATTCGGCCATTTTAAACCTAGCCCCTCAACTCCAAACGCTGATAAAGCCTTAACAATAGAACAACCAACCACTAAGCTTAAGCCACTTACTTTGCTAATATCGCTATGTAAACGCCAGAACATGGATGCATAAATATGGTGCCCATAGGGAGACAACCATTTCCTGCCTCTTCGACCTCTGCCTGCAGATTGATATTCAGCGATGCAAATATCACCCGATTTAAGCTCACTAGTATGTCCCAGTAAAAAAGCATTAGTGCTTGTTGTTTCATCAAAATAAAAACAGCGGCCATCAACATTATTGACAAGAATTGACTCATTTACCAAGGACATTGGCGTCGCTAACTTATAACCTCTCCCCTTTACGCTGTAGATTTCAATTCCATAATCTTTTAATGCGTCGATATGCTGATTAATCGCCGCCCGAGTAAGCGATAGAGACTGCGCGATCACCTCACCAGAGACAAAATGCTCATGATGCAAACAAGCTAAAATTTGACGTTTACGAGACCAATGTTCATTCATTTATATCTATCTCCCCAGCAGAACCTAGAATCCTTGGCTCAGGTTGTAATCTAACGCCAAACTTATTAAAAACCGTCTGGATGACGTACAGCGCTAATTGGCATACTTCTTTACCTGAAGCATTACCAAGGTTAACTAAAACCAAAGCTTGTTCTTGATGAACCGCTGCATCACCTATATTAAAGCCTTTCAACCCAGCTTGCTCAATCAGCCAGCCGGCAGCAAGTTTATAATGATCATCACCTTGTGGGTAACCCACTAAAGCAGCATAACGAGTTTTAAGAGTATTATAGACATCTATTGATACCACAGGATTTTTAAAGAAACTGCCCACATTACCTAACTTTTTAGGATCAGGTAGCTTAGATTGGCGAACATGACACACACAATCAAAAATTTGTCTCGCGGTCACAGTTGCAGGATCTAAATGTTGCAGTGGACCATAGTTGGTAACGGCTTGCCACTGTTTAGCTAACTTTAAAGTCACTTCAGTGATAACAGCTAAGTTTTTAAGCTGTTGTTTAAAAATAGACTCGCGATAGCCAAAGTGACATTGGTCATTATCAAAATGGACTAACTTTCCGGTATCCAGTTGTAAAAACTGAATCTGATGACAGAACCGATTAAATTCAACACCATAAGCACCAATATTTTGTATAGGAGCGGCGCCAACAGTCCCAGGGATCAGGGCCATATTTTCTAAACCATAAATCTCTCTCGAAAGGCAATACTCAACCAAGTGATGCCAATTTTCTCCCGCTTGTACAGTGAGATAATAGAAGTCATCGTCTTGATCAATCACAATTCCCGTAGTCCTCACCTTAACAACCGTTCCCTGAAAGTCATCAGTAAATACCAGATTACTTCCGCCACCAAGTATAAGCATTGGGTTTTGTCGTTGATACAACTCAATACATCTAGTGATTAGCTCATTTTTGCTAGTGACTTCAACTAAAGAAGCGCAATGCTGATTTAGGCCGAGTGTGTTTAATGCAGTAAGGGAGATAGACATAGACAGACATCAAATTCAAAAATATAACGCTATTGTAGCAGGGAATTAGATAATAAATTACCATGATTAACCGGAAAAACATGCTGTGAATAATGCCATCAGACATCGAAGAGCCATCATATATGTCACAGTTTGCAGAGCTATACTAAAAATAAATGATAACTGAGCGAGTTACAGTCAATAATGACTAATAAACTTGTATTGATCCACCTTGTGAATAATCGCTATTCTAGTAGATCTTAAATCTAGCCTGTTAATGACCGACTCTCGCATTGGCATATTATCTAAACTGGTCAATAGATTAGGCCCAAGAACGGCTTTCAAACTCAAATTACAGACGTAAAAAAGCCCGCTACATAATAGCGGGCTGTTTCACGACTCTTTCAAGTCAATTAGGTGCCTGGAAATAACTCACTCTCG
>NZ_JAACSD010000030.1:0-1108 GCF_009994065.1 Shewanella vesiculosa | reverse complement strand
TTTTGAAGTCTGAGTTGGGGAAAGAGGATGCTGAACATGGGCATTAAATTTTTTATGCGTCTTCGTTTACCTTTATACCTTATTTATGTTTTTAAATTTAGACATAATCGGTTGTGTGCTTCAAATAGGAGTTTTAAATGATTGATAAACTCATTCAATTTTCCATAACCCGCCGGTGGTTGGTTATGTTTTTTGTTTTGCTAACGGGTGCACTAGGCGTTTGGAATTATCAACATCTTCCTATTGATGCTGTACCTGATATTACCAATGTTCAAGTTCAAATTAACACAGAAGCACCTGGGTATTCACCACTAGAAGTTGAGCAGCGAGTCACCTATTTGGTTGAAATGTCAATTGCAGGTTTACCTTATGTTGAGAGTACTAGATCGCTATCTCGTTACGCACTCTCACAAGTTACTGTTGTGTTTGAGAAAGGAACTGATATTTATTTTGCTCGGAATCTTATTAACGAACGTTTGCAACAAGCTAAAAGTGAGATGCCGTCAGGTATTGAGCCCGTAATGGGACCTGTTGCAACTGGATTAGGTGAAATCTTTCACTATTCAGTTCATGCAGCGCCAGGGGCTTTGCAAGCAGATGGACAACCTTACGATGCAACAGCTTTGCGTACATTGCAAGATTGGGTTATTCGTCCTCAATTGCGTTTGGTTGAGGGGGTTACTGAAGTAAATACAATCGGAGGGTATGAAAAGGAGTTTCATATTACACCAGAACCTTCAAAGCTATTGGCTTACCAAATTAGTTTTGATGATTTAGTCGCTGCGTTGCAGAAAAATAATTCGAATGTAGGTGCTGGGTATATAGAGAAAAATGGTGAACAATATTTGATCCGTGCTCCAGGTCAGGTTACTGATATTTCATCGATTAAGCAGATCATTGTTGCTCGTAGGGATGGAATTCCTATTACCGTAGGTGATGTTGCAGAGATTGGGTTTGGTAAACAGCTTAGAACTGGTGCTGCAACTCGCGATGGCGAAGAAACTGTGTTGGGCACAGCTGTTATGTTGCTTGGCGGAAATAGTAGAACTGTTTCTCAGGCAGTATCAGCAAAATTGCTTGAGATTAATAAAACTCTTCCAGAAGGTGT
>NZ_JAACSD010000026.1:0-21829 GCF_009994065.1 Shewanella vesiculosa | reverse complement strand
TCGGATTATTTCATTGCATTTTTATAAAAGTTAAGACTATGCTAATGAAACAAATGACAACGCTGTCACTTGTTTGAGAAAGGCAAACCAATTGAAAGATTGGGACGCAAAGCCTCCGGTCTAAGGGGAATTTAGTACCTATGATAGCGGGGACACCACAGGGATCCTTCTTCATGCATTTTTGACGCATGAGTTTTAGAAAGAACAGCTGTCCTGTTCGCGTTTTTTGCCTTATTGGTTTAAATAATTCAATAGGGAAGTCTCATGTTTAATACACGTATTTCAACATTAGCGTTGATTATTTCATCTTCGTTATCTGCACATGTTATCGCTGCCACTCCGGGTAAACCCACTATTGGTTGGGGTGAAACAAAATTTGCCATCATCGAGGTTGATCAAGCCGCAACAGCCTACAACCAATTAGTGAAAGTCAAAGATGCAGCGGATGTATCAGTAAACTGGAATCTTTGGAGTGGTGATGTTGGCACTGTGGCGAAAGTACTGCTTGATGGTAATGCGGTATGGGAAGGCCCTTCGAGTGCGTCTGGCTCTGCAAGTTTCAAGGTACAGCAAGGTGGCCGCTATCAAATGCAAGTTCAGCTGTGTAACAGCGATGGTTGTACGGCGAGCGATGCCAAAGAAATCCTCGTGGCCGATACCGATGGCAGCCACTTAGTGCCACTCAATGCTCCGCTTAAAGAAAACAACCGTCCATATACAAACAAGTCAGGCAAAGTGGTCGGCAGTTACTTTGTTGAATGGGGGGTATACGGCCGCAAATTCGCGGTCGATAAGCTCCCTGCACAAAACTTAACTCATATTTTATATGGTTTTACCCCAATATGCGGCGGGGATGGTATCAACGATAGCTTGAAAGAAATTGACGGCAGTTTCCAAGCGCTGCAACGTGCTTGTAGTGGCCGTGCTGACTTTAAAGTCGCTATCCACGATCCTTGGGCGGCGGTCCAAATGACTCAGGCTGGTGTGAGTGATTTTTCTGATCCTTACAAAGGTAATTTCGGCCAATTGATGGCACTTAAACAAGCCTATCCTGATTTGAAAATTTTGCCTTCTGTTGGCGGCTGGACATTATCCGATCCATTCTATTTTCTAGGAGATAAAACCAAGCGTGATGTTTTTGTGGCATCAGTTAAAGAATTCTTACAAACGTGGAAATTTTTCGATGGTGTAGACATTGATTGGGAGTTCCCCGGGGGGAGCGGTGCAAACCCAAGTTTAGGCAATGCTAATGATGGCGAAACCTATGTCATTTTGATGCGAGAACTGCGAGCCATGTTAGATGAGTTAAGCGCTGAAACGGGACGAAGTTATGAACTGACCTCAGCCATTAGCGCTGGTGACGATAAAATTGCCAAAGTTGATTATCAAGCTGCCCAGCAATACATGGATTACATTTTTTTAATGAGCTACGACTTCAACGGCGGCTGGACCAATACCGAACTTGGCCATCAAACCAATTTGTATGAAGCCAGTTGGGATCCTGATACCCGCTACACCACAGACAAAGGGGTGAAAAACCTTTTAGCGCAAGGTGTTACGCCTGGTAAAATTGTGGTCGGTGCGGCTATGTATGGCCGTGGTTGGACTGGCGTTAATGGCTACACTGGCAATAATCCATTCACGGGTACGGCCACCGGTAAAGTAAAAGGCACATGGGAAGATGGCGTGGTGGATTATCGCCAGATCGTGAATGAGTACATGGGGAGCGGTTGGACTTATAACTACGATGAAACCGCCGAAGCACCTTCAGTGTTTAACCCAACGACAGGCGATTTGATTACCTTTGACGATCCTCGTTCGGTAAAAGCCAAAGGCCAATATGTGTTATCAAATCAACTTGGAGGACTATTCGCCTGGGAAATTGATGCTGATAATGGCGATATTCTTAATGCGATGCACGAAGGTCTTGGCCACGGTGAAGGCACTACGCCACCGGTGAATAAAGCCCCTATTGCCAATGCTGGAGCAGACATATCAGTAACTGGCCCTGCCGATGTAACTCTCAATGGCAATGGTTCACGTGATCCTGAAAATGGCGCCCTAACGTATCTTTGGACACAAGTATCCGGCCCAACGATAACTCTCGCTAACGCGGATATGGCCAATGTCATTATCCCATTAGAAGCCACTCTGACCGATGTCGTCTATGGTTTTAGCCTTCAAGTAACGGATCCTCAAGGTGCATCAGCAACAGATTCTGTCCTTTTAACGAATAAGGCGGATGCGCCTAACCAAGCCCCAGTCGTGAGTGTGGCTGCGACAGCCATTGTCGAAGCCGGTAAGTCTGTCAGTATTGTAGCCAATGCCTCTGATGCCGATGGTGATGCGCTCACTTACAACTGGACAGTGCCAGCAGATGTTTCTGCAACAGGACAAAATAGTGCCACGCTAGTCGTCACAGGTGCCAATGTTACAGAGTCGACTAGCTACTTATTAAGCGTGTTAGTTTCTGATGGTGCTTTAGATGCCAATGGCTCAACCACATTGACAGTGACACCTAAGGTAATCGGTGGGGGCTGTGATGCAACCGACCCTAATGCGGATCAATATCCTACTTGGCAAGCCAACGTGGTTTACAACACGGGTGATACCGTTAGCTACAGTAGTTTAGTTTGGAAAGCTAAGTACTGGACTCAAGGCAATAAGCCTTCCCGCACTGCGGATCAATGGCAGCTAATAAGTGAAGTTGAGTTAGGTTGGGATGCTACCATTGCCTATAGCGGTGGCGCTACGACCAGTTATAACGGCCGTCAATGGCAAGCCAGTTATTGGACCAAAGGTGATATTCCTGGTATGGCTACTGTTTGGGTAGATATTGGTATAGCTAGCTGCCCATAAAAAGCTTACTTATTAACTACATGTAATCGAAATAAAGCTCTGCATTTTTGCAGAGCTTTTACAGTTTACGGCAGAAGTTCGTGCTGATAAATTTGAACACAAACTCGCTATTTCGCTTGCCTCTATGATGTGGCCTACTCCACATATTCCAGCATTTTCCTGGAGATTCGGACACCTAATCCTTTAGCATCAGAAAGTTCTATTGGTTTATAACGCCCGTAACGTTTTTTCGTAAAGCATAAATGTCTCAATGAATTCAACATGAACTAATAGCTCGTTCATAATTAATTGTAATGAAAAGGGCTTATCAGTAATGACAAGCCCTTTTTTGTTTTATTAATTTCATTCATAGTCAGTCACAAGATGATTACTGACTAACAAGCTAGACAGCTACACTAGATATGGTCGATATCATTATGACCAAACTATCCTCGATTATATTAAGTGAAAACATGTTTATAAAACCTTAATTTATCGACATGTAATGCGGCATTGATTCATTTATGTCGATGGCATCGACATCTTTAACCTTCATTTAAGACCATGCCCATATGTATATAAAGCGGCTAAATCTATACAGGTGCAGTGAAATAGGTATAAAAAATCCAATGTGATATACCTTTGCCGCAATGGAGACTTAACGGCGCTTTACCAGATCATTTACCCACAGTAATAGTTGTACTTACACCTTTTGCCGCGGCTTAGGCAGTGATATATCATGCGGTTGCTTGAGTTTTTGATGTGGTTTGCTTTTAAAGGATATTGTCGCTGTATTAATGGTATTGCTACAACTAGGCACGCTGTTACCGCGATAATTTTTACACCCCCAAAAAGCTCCTCGAGCACTTTCTCTTAAGCTCATGTCTGCGCCACAGAGGTTACACAGCGGTGCTATGTGACCACAATGTTCATCTAAGCAAACAGCAAAACCATTAGTGCGCTTGCGCGTCATCGGGCTACCACAGAGGTCACACCCCGCTTCTTGGTGATCGCACAAAGGAAAATGCGAGCATGAGAAAAATGATGAAAACTTGCCAGTTCTCGCTGTTAATGTGCCAGTCGTACATCGAGCACATTTAATTTGCTCAAATAACGTTTGTACCAATGAAGTACTGAATTCATTCAGTTCAACGTTATAGGGTTGCTGAATAAGCTCAACCACAAAGGGACTGACATTGGTCATATCCGCTAATACATAAACACGATGCTTAGCTCGAGTCAGTGCGACATAAAACAAGCGTCGCTCTTCGGCAAATTGAAAAGCTTCAGCTTGGGGCAAGAAAGCGTCGAGTAAAGGTGGGGTTATTTTCTGTGATGGAAATCCGTGTATACCTTGAGTCAGCCCCAGTATTACCACATAGTCGGCCTCTTTGCCCTTTGAGGCATGAAAAGATAAACACTCAATCGATAACATGGGGTACTGAGCATTTAACTGACGCAATAGATCTTTATCGGGTAATTGAAACCAAAAACGTGCCAGTAAATAGACTGTCGGTTTCGTTATGGATTTAGTCGAGGGCTCAGTAGTAGATATCGCACTGGCTTTAGCCACATGAACAGACAAGGCGTTCAAAGCTTGCGCTAATGCATTAGCACTCGGTTCATCTTGACTTGCGCGCTCATTTACTCCGCGGCGTAGTATCGAGATAGCAGGATCAACCACCTGTATTAACGAATGAACCTCTTTATTAAGTTGATGCGGGTTTTTAGTCACAAAAGCGCTGGCAACTTCGCCGATACGGTTATTAAATCTAAACGTTAGGTCCAAATGAGTTTCGCTGGTCTGACCAAAATACTGGGCGAATTGCGTCGTTAAGCTGACATCTGCCCCACTGAAGCGATAAATAGCCTGCCAGTCATCACCCACACAAAAGAGTGAAGTCTCGCTACTGGAGGTTTTCGATCTTGAATCTCGCAGCGCACGCACTAAACGCGCTCTGGGTTCTGAAATATCCTGAAACTCATCGACCATAATATATCGCCACGGGCTAACGTATTGGCCGCTTTGCAGATAGGCTAGCGCTTTAGCAATCATATCTTCAAAGTCGATATCACCCGTTGCAGATAAATACTCCTGATACTGCTGTAAAATAGGTTGCAGCAATTGAAATGCTTTACGAGCTTGTTGAGGATCCGCTGCTTGGCTAAATATGCGTTGTAAACCTGTTTTATCCACACAAGCCGCTTTGTACAAACCGATTAACTGACTGAACAATTTAGCCAGTTCATTTACCCGCCCCAGCTCATAAAGGGTGGCCAATATCGCGTCATCAGGCAAAGGCGAGTAGTTAACCTTAAATACCGTTAAAGCCTGTTCAAGCTTGTTGATTAACTGATTTTTCTTGTGCTGATAATAAAATAATTCAATACAATTAGTTTGCTGTTTTTGATGTAACTGGCGTTTCCACGCCATTGATGCCAAATACGCTGCGTTATCGATATAAGGAGCGGTATTATTGGCGGAATCGATGCCGTAATATTCAATGTAAACGTTATATTGTGGTAGGTAAAAATCAGGCTGATACTGACGAAACTCAAGCGTGCTGACATCATATTCATATTTAGCTTCATACTGATATTCAATGCCATTGCTAAATAGCCAGTTGGCGATATACAGCTCACCAAAACTTTTTACTCTTTCGCCTTTTAATGAACGGATATCGTTGTCATGTAAATATTCAAAATACTCACCTTCAGTTGAAAATTCGAATGGGCTTTTTTCAACGTAATAGTAACGGCTAAAATAGTCGAAAAGATGTTTACGGTAAGACTCATTTTCAATCAACGTTTCTAATCTATCATGCACCCATTTGTCTTTGGCAGGTTCATCATTTACCCACGGTGATAAGCTTGGTTTTACACCTTCAACCTCGGTAATAATTTTTAAGCCTAAACTATGAAACGTGCTGGCTTTAATGTCAGCAGTACCAAGTTTGTGTTTAATCCGTAGATCCATTTCTTTGGCGGCTTTTGTACCATAAGCCAACAATAGAATATCATCCGCTTTCGCTTGACCGCTGGCGACTAAATACCCTGCACGGCCAACCATTACACTGGTTTTACCGGTTCCGGCACCCGCTAACAGTAGATTGTTATCATCATCAATAATGCAGGCGCGGCGCTGTTTATCCGTTAATGGATTTGATTCAACACTATCGAAAAAATCAGCAAATGCCACTAACTGCGATTGAATATAATCTTCACGCAAATGCTCTACATGCGCATTCTTCCAATGGTAAAAATGGTGTAATTGAGTTAATGCCGCGCGTGTTTTAGGTGGTAATTCAACGCTTGCACTCCACGGAAACCAACGGCGATATTCGCGCGCGATTCTTGAACTCATTTTCGCTAGCAATGACTGACGTAAATAGCGCTTCGATATGGCTTTTTCAATCCGTGCTATCAAATCATACAATGCTTGTTCATGGGATAACGCCCACAGTAATTCGACTTGGAGTTTAAAATGAGAGCGAGCAAAATAACTCAGAAATGGAATTTGATAGCTCACGCCAGAGGCGGTAAAACTTAATAAGCTACCCAGTAAGCTGGCACTAAACAGTGGTGGATGATCTAACTGCTGCCAAGATACATGCTCAAGATTCGTCAATGACAAACGCGATAAAAATAGACTCTGGGTTGGAACAAAGCTTATGCCCTCTGCCGTTATCTCAAGCGCATTGGCATTGCGATGATATAAATGTCCGAACCAACTGTGAGGAATAGGGTTAACTGAATATTGTGCTGACAATGTAAAACCTACGACTAAATGGTTTCTGGAATTAACCAACTAATATATAAGATAACTTTACAGTAAATAATTCACAATTGCGGATTTAATTTAAGTACTAAAACAGCTGGTTGGTTAATTAACATCCAGCACAGCCGAACTGATGATCTTCCTTTTGTGGGCAAAACTTCATACAGTGATCATATCTATTTTTATCTACTGATTGCATAAGACGATTTGGAGCCTAAATGTCACCTCATCATTACCCAACGTTTGCCTTAGACGACATTGCTAACTTACATGAATCAGCTCAAGTTGAATTTAAATTAGCAGGTGGACGAGACGGCAAGGGTACATTGCCCGAAGGCATGTGGGAAAGCTATAGCGCTTTTGCCAACACCTTAGGTGGTGAAATTATTTTAGGCGTAAAGGAGCAACAAGGTGAGTTTACTATTGAGGGGATTGTTAATCCTATGCCGATGCTGAGTGAAATTTGGCAAATATTACACGATCCGAAAAAGATCAGTCACAATATTTTAGCTCCAACTGATGTACAAATTATTGAAATTATGGCGAAAAAGCTTATTCGTATCCATGTGCCCTGTGTCGATGTAAAACTTAGGCCTATTTATGTTGGTACTGATCCGTATAGCGGCACCTACTTTCGTGTAGGTGATGCCGATATGCATGCTAGCCGCGAGCAAGTAGAACAAATGAGCCTTAAAGCAGGCATAGACCTAAAACGCTAACGTCACCCTAAAGTAAGCCTAACAGAAGATCTAAATGATTAATTTCAATGTGTGGCAAAACCGGTTGAGCTTTTTTATGCCGTTGCTGCATACAGGGATTTAACCACACAGTTTGGCACCCTGCCATTTTTGCCCCAGCAATATCAGACAGCGGATGATCACCCACATGCAATAATGCTGCAGGCTTAATATCCAGTTGACGGCAAGCGAGGCTAAACATGTCGGCAGCAGGCTTCATTTTAACTCCGTGGCCTGGATGAAGCACAAATTTCATGACCTTATCTAAGCCAATACGTTGGCTGTCGACATTGCCATTAGTAATACCAATAAGCTGATAGCGTTGACTTAAACGCTCTAGTACCTGCAATACATTAATATCAACGGTAAAGTTACTACGATGATGGGTAAAACACGCCATGCCATCTTGGGCCCCTTTGCTGGCTTCAACTTCGCTATAACCAAAGTGTAAAAGGCCTTGGCGCAACATGGCATAACGGGCTGCGGTGGTATCGTGTACTAACTCTGGGTGATGAATAAATAACTGATGTTTAAGTTGCTGCCATTGATCTGCCCCCCATGCTGTAGTGGCGGGATAGGTTTGATTAATTAGCGAAAATAGTTCATCGCTGGCATGTAATACGTAAGGAAGATTATTATAGAGTGTGTCGTCTAAATCAAAACTGATCGCGCTAAACGGTTGTAGACGTTGATACTGGATCATTGATGCTTTAAGTAATGGCGTTGTCATTATTTTCCCCTGTCTTTTTTCGCTCTTGGATGCGCGTTATCGTACACTTTGGCAAGGTGTTGAAAGTCTAAACTAGTGTAAATCTGCGTGGTCGATAAGTTAGCATGACCAAGCAGTTCTTGTACGGCACGTAAATCTTGACTTGATTCAAGCATATGGGTTGCAAACGAATGACGCAATTTATGTGGGTGAACTTTTACCGCCATAGCTTGTTCCTGACCCCACTTAGCCATCCGCGCTTGAATACTGCGATGAGATAATCGTTTACCTTGGCTACTGACAAATAATGCATCACCCGCTTGACTACAAGGTAACTGGCTGCGGCAGTTTAGCCATGCCGTTAATGCATTTAAGGCTAGTTTTCCAATGGGCACAACCCGCTGTTTACTGCCCTTACCCAGCACTTTAACTTCGCTTTGATCAAACTTAATGTCAGCGCAATCTAGGCTGGCGAGCTCAGCTAAACGTAAGCCACTGGAATAAAATAATTCCATAATAGCTTTGTCACGTAAGCACAACGTATCGTCACCCTCGATAGACAACAAATGACTGACGGCATCGACATCCATATTTTTTGGCAAAGGTTTGTTTTGTTTTGGAGCACTTAAGCTGTGTGCTGGGTTGACCGTTATGGCACCTTCGCACAATAGGAAATTAAAGAACTGTTTTACGGCTGACAAACACAAAGATAACGAACGTGGACTCAAGCCTTTACGGTGTAATGTTGCCAACATAGATTGTAGCTCGTCGCGGGTAACATCAATAAGCTGAGTTGATTCGGTTAAGATGCCTTCAACCCTTCGTAATTCAAACATATAATTACGCACGGTATAGCTTGATAGTTGCCTTTCTGAGGTTAAATGTTGGCTAAATATCGTTTGCCAGTCTGTTGGCTGCATCACAATGCTCCCAGTACATGAACGATTGGAGTACGCTGTGTATCCTAAACAACACACTGAGCATTAACTATTACAGTTGCGGTAGCTTATGGTCTAACAAACGACGCAACTGGCTAAATAGCAATGAGTCCATATCAGGATGAAAATGAGTGGGATCTTTACTGGCAATGGCAAATATCACCTGGCCATTGTCATCCGA
Organism: Shewanella vesiculosa; assembly: GCF_009994065.1. Lineage (NCBI taxonomy): Bacteria > Pseudomonadati > Pseudomonadota > Gammaproteobacteria > Alteromonadales > Shewanellaceae > Shewanella > Shewanella vesiculosa. The sequence goes on along the minus strand of NZ_JAACSD010000026.1, from coordinate 12,648 downwards.
TAATTTAGTCAATGCTACAGACCCCACATCACTGCCAAATAAACGTTTAGATTCTGATTGCGTGAGCCGCCCAAAGTAATAACCGCTTTGGACACGATGACGCCAAATTTTTGCTAATTCGCTGTCAATATCGTGCACAGTAATCAACCTAACATGACTAAAGCCAAACTCAGTTTTTAATCCTTCAGACAATACTTGACGCAGCTCGCCTAAGTCTTGACTTGCAAGCATTTTAAACGATAACTCAGTATTAAATTTAAAGATTCTCTCATTATGAGTCGCTATGTTCATCAGCGAAGTAATTTCTTCTTCAAGCTGATTGACGCGCTGGCGAAGCAGCTCTTGTCGACGTTCAACTAATGAAACCGCACCACGTTCTGCATGCGGAACACGCATGGCCACTAACAACTCTGGATAACGATTAAAAAAGTCAGGATTATCTAACAAATATTCGCGGATCAGCATTTCATCAAAAGGGGCTTGTTGCAAACTGGCCATCATGTCGACAGCAAGATCTTGGCCAATTGAATTGATATCTTTGGCTTGTGCACTGCTAACCGTATTGCCTGCCACTTCGTTAGCTAAACTGACTTCGGAGGTAATCTCACTCATAGTTGTATTTGTCCATCATATACATGTTCTGCCGGGCCCGTCATCCACAGAGGTTTACCCTCGCCGTCCCAATTAATGACTAAGCTACCACCAGGTAAATCGACTCTCACCTGCTTATCAAGCTTACCCTGTAATTGACCAACGGCTGCAGCAGCGCATGCGCCCGTGCCACAGGCTAGCGTTTCTGCTGCGCCACGTTCATACACGCGTAACTTAATATGCCCAGGGTTAATGACTTGCATAAAGCCAACATTGACGCCCTTAGGGAAGCGTTCGTGGCGAGTTAACATACTGCCAATTTCATCAACCTTGACGGTTTGCACATCTTCAACCTCTATAACGCAATGGGGGTTACCCATAGAAATAGCGCCACACAGATAAGTTTGCATTGCGGTTTGCAGTAAGTAGGTCTTTTCGCTTTTTTTAGCTTTAAACGGAATTTGGCTTGGTTCAATAACGGGAACACCCATATTAACTGTGATGTTACCATCACGCTCTATCCGCAAAGTAATTTTACCTGAGTTAGTACTCACCCGAATTTTATTTTTTTGGGTGAGGCCTTTATTGCGAACAAAACGAGCAAAACAGCGTGCACCATTGCCACACTGCTCAACTTCACTGCCATCGGCATTAAAGATGCGATAATGAAAATCTAAATCAGGATCATAGGGCGGCTCGACCAACAATAATTGATCAAAACCAATCCCAAAATTTCGATCGGCAAGACGGCGAATTTGTTCAGGCGAAAAAAACACATTTTGTGTTACGCCATCAACGACCATAAAGTCATTACCCAGTCCGTGCATCTTAGTGAAATGGATCACAAAAGTTTCCTTATAAAACGTTATGCCGTTTGCTTATTGCCTATGGCAATAAATATTCGCCTTGCCAAAGTTGTTGTAGCGTTTCGCGCTGACGAACAACAAAATCATCACTACCATCAACCATAATCTCCGCGACTCTTGGACGAGAGTTATAATTTGAGGCCATCACAAAACCATAAGCACCACTTGAACGAACGGCTAATAAGTCACCCGCTTTTACCGCTAACTGCCTGTCTTTACCGAGAAAGTCACCAGTCTCACATACAGGACCTACAATATCATAAGCGAAAGTTGGCGCATCATTTTGTTGTACCGGAATAATATTTTGCCATGCACTATAAAGCGCAGGGCGAATAAGATCGTTCATGGCACCATCGACAATCGCAAAACGCTTATCGCTATTTTCTTTTAGGTAAAGCACTTGGGTGACAAAAATACCTGCGTTAGCCGCAATCGCACGACCCGGTTCAAAAATTAATGTTAACTTACGACCATTTAAACGATCGAGTAATGCTGCGGCGTATTTATCTGGATGCGGCGGAGTTTCACTATTATAGGTAACCCCTAAGCCGCCACCCACGTCAAAATGTTCAATCTTAATACCTTGCTCACCTAAACGGTCGATCAACGCCAGCATGCGATCCATGGCATCTAAAAAGGGTTTAATCTCGGTAAGTTGTGAACCAATATGGCAGTCGACACCTTTTACATGCAAATGAGCTAATTCAGCGGCACGAGCAAAAACCGTATCAGCCTCGTCCATGGCGATGCCAAATTTATTTTCTTTAAGACCTGTGGAAATATAAGGATGAGTACCAGCATCAACATCGGGATTAATCCGCAAAGAAACCGGGGCTACTTTACCTAAGCGCCCAGCGACGTCATTAAGCTGTTCAAGTTCAGCACTAGACTCAACATTAAAACAGTAAATACCAATGTTTAGGGCTTGCTCCATTTCGGCAACCGTTTTGCCCACACCAGAAAAAACCACTTTCTTAGGGTCGCCGCCCGCTTGTAATACACGCGAGAGCTCACCACCAGAAACAATATCAAAACCACTGCCTAAACGGGCCAATACATTTAACACTGCAAGGTTTGAATTCGCCTTCACCGCATAACAAATAAGATGAGGATGATCAGCAACGGCATTATTAAAGGCATGCCAATGGCGCTCTAATGTGGCACGAGAATAAATATACAACGGCGTACCGTGCGTTTTAGCCAGTTTTGCTACATCGCAGTCTTCTGCGAATAGTGAATCATTTTGATATGAAAAGTAATCCAAAATGCGGTCCCTTATAAATGCTATTCTTGTTGTGAGGTTGAAGGTTGAGAGTCGAGCACCTCAGTTTGCTTGGGCACATCTGTGCTAGCAGATTTTGGGGCGACTTTATTGGCCACTGGCTCAGGAGTTTTGTATAAAACGCCTTTTTGACCACATGCGGTTACAAATAGGCTAGCAAGCATAATAAATAAAAGCAGTCTCATTTTTTTCAACATCTGTGCATCTAGTGAATAATGGTCTTATAATCGCATTCATAACGCAGAAAGCAAAGGATAGAAATACATGGCTATTACAGATACTGAGTTTCATCGATTAGCCGATGAAATGTTTGGCGAAATAGAGAACGCGGTAGAAAAAGCAATTGATGAGCAAGATGCCGATGTCGATATTAATGCCAGCGGCAATGTTTTGCAGTTAGCTTTTGAAGATAATTCGCAAATCGTTATCAATAAACAAGAGCCTCTTCATGAAATTTGGCTGGCGACAAAATCAGGTGGTTATCACTTTAATTACAATGATGGCAAATGGTTAGATACCCGTAATGGATTGGAATTTATGTCTTTTGTGATTGATGCCATCAATAAACAAAGTGGTATTTTGCTCGAGATAAACGCATAAACCTCGTGATAACTTAGTGTGTAATAGCACTAAGTAAGTGATTAAATTGTCATTGAGTTTGGGCTTATGCTTAAAATGCTGAGCCCATTTCATCTACTGACAAGCCAAATGGCATTACGGTTAATTTACCTTCAATATGCACAAGTTGAAAAAACTGCGGCATATTAAAAACGGGCCGGTGCTGTTTTTGTTCGTCAAAGACATACAAATGGCTTTCTTTAGCCACAAAATCATTGATACTGATATGTTGATATTGTAAATGTTCAAGCTGATTCTTCTCGTCTGCAATAAACACATCAAGCACTTGCTTACGTTGACGGACAAAATATTGCTTAGCATCCATGACAATAAATTTGCGAATCACCGATGGTACATTCACGTTAGTATCATCCACGGTATAAGGTAGTGGTAACTCATGAGTGTGATCATTTTTGACCTGTGCCACAACGTCAGTCTTGCGATACATCATACCTAACGCATTAAAGTACATACTGTATTGTTGATCGCCTATGATTATTGGATGCATTAATGTATTGCTCTGATTGACCTTTTTCATTAAACCATAACATCGTAACAATAAGGTTTTAAGCTGATTGACCTTTTTCATTAAACCATAACATCGTAACAATAAGGTTTTAAGCTGATTAAAAATCGGTTGTTTTAGCTTAGCTGAGCAACTAATAATCGATAAATCTACTTGGTCATTTGAACGTTTTAACCCCAGAATAATAAATGAAATAGCTTCAAGTAATGCGGTATTGCCATTGAAGCGATAGCTTTGCCATTCTCCCCAGCTGTTTAAACACACAACCGCCACCGACGACAACATACTGATTTTTTTCTGTCCAAAGGAAAGAATATTGGTATTAATATGTTCCAACATCAGTTCTTGCTCATTCAATTGAGTGGTCGGATCTTTATCCATATTGGTAATCAACACAATTTTTTGATAGCACCAAGGTTCGCATAAATCACGTTTATAGACAGTGGGTACATTGTGCATAATAGGGATAAGTTTACGGGTTAGGTAACTCAATTTATCTGTCCGTCTTTTACCTCGCCCAACTTGAAACCACTTAGTATCGGTAGTTGCGAGCCCATTTAACACTGACCACGCAACTAAACTGCATATATTATCCGCCTCGTGAATGGGATCATTATCGAACTCATGTCCTTGATTATCTGTAACAGCTTGAGACGGATCCTGTTCGACATAAGTTTGGCGATAGAGATAAAAACGTGATGCTTGCTTGCAATGAAAGATAGTCAACGATTTTTCAGCTGTCGATAAACTCCAAAGTCGGTTTAGAGGCTGTATTAAATGGTCATCATCACTAAAGTAAGTATGTAATTTACGAGCCAATAAGCCGAGTTCTTCAACTCGCATACGTTCACTTAAGGTTTGTTTTGAAGCAAATTTCAATAGATTTTTGTAACTGACTAATAACAGTTCACTGAGCTGCTGGTTGAACCATTTCAACTGGCCAGCATGCCAATAAGGACTATTATCCAATGTGGTGATTAGCTCATGGCTCCAGCCCCATTGTTTAACCAGGCTGGTCATTTTTTCAACCCGCCAGTCTGTTGCACTATTGGTAGGTGACAAACTCGATAAAGTGATACCAGACTTTAAATAAAAACAACGCCTAACGATCTCTAAACGGTTACTGTCTTCTTGGGCAATTAAATAGGTTTCAATTCTTTGATACAGCAATAAATAAGCGTCATTAGCAACACTAAAATCTTGATCTAGGCAATATTGCCAAAGTTGTTGAGTTATTAGCCTTGTATGGGGATATTCTGAGGCATAAGTTTCCAATAACAACACTTTTAACAAAGCTTTATGAGGTTTATTGAGCCCTTTATAGAGCTGCCATAATGAGGCGCCAAAATACTCTGCCGCAGGTAATGAATTGACATTGCCAAGATAAAGTAAGTTGGCATTAGACTGAGTATCTTGGCTTTGTGCATCGGGCCACCAAGCCACAGTTTTACCGGCGAGCCTAATATGAGAACGGTAAAACTCTTCTAATAATAACCAGTGTTGGCTACTGCCACTGTGCTCTAATCCTACTGGTTGGCAATTATCAAATGCGCTGCATTCTCTAAATTGCATCGGATGTACTAGATAAAAATTCACTTCAAACTCAAAACCGGCAAACCAGTCACTGATGAGTTTGTTTTTATATTCAATGAGTTTAAGTTGTGCTTGAGTCAGTTTACTATTGTAAACCAACCAGATATCGAAATCGCTTTGCGGATTTTGCCCAAAACTAGCAGTACTGCCCATGGCATAGATACCTTCAAAAGCATCAACACTTGAATCAATCGCGCAGGGTACAGACAAACATAAGGCATCGCATGCTGCAATCATTGCGTCTGACAAATCAAACCCATGAACACCACACGGCGTGTTGGGGTCGATAATACCGGACACATCTATTTGATTATGATGTATTAAAAAAGGAATTATACGGAATAAATGCTGCTGCAAATCAGGCAGTACATTAGTCACTCTAGTTAATCTAATGTTATTTAGTTTCTCAGCTAAATCCTTTTGATAATATGCCGTTTTATCGGTCAAGACTTACTCCATTTACGCTTTTTGCTACACAAACTATTTGGTGACAAATTTTTCTAACACACTCGAACCTAAGCTCAAATTTTCGACCAAGGTCACGCTTTCGTCAAAACAGTGATCATCGTAGCATTTATTTTATATTTCACCAGTAGTTGTTCAACGAGATGAATCACAAATAAGCCCTACAGACTTCAAACAATTACCATCGATTTGTTACATCCAAGCGAGAGCGGTGATAGCATTACTCCATTGAGGCTATCTAATGGATCTACTACCATGTCTGAAAATATAATTCGTATCGCAACACGTAAAAGCCCACTGGCAATGTGGCAAGCTGAATTTGTTAAAGCTGAACTTGAACGCATTCACCCCGATCTCACGGTTGAGTTATTACCAATGAGCACCAAAGGTGATGTCATTTTAGATACTCCTTTAGCTAAAATTGGTGGCAAAGGGCTATTTGTTAAAGAGTTAGAAGTCGCGATGCTTGAAAATCGTGCCGATATTGCAGTGCACTCAATGAAGGATTTACCAGTAGATTTTCCTGAAGGTTTAGGCCTACAGGTAATTTGCGAACGTGAAGATCCACGCGATGCTTTTGTATCAAATAGCTATAAATCTATTAGTGAATTACCTCAAGGCGCGGTTGTGGGTACCTCAAGTCTGCGCCGTCAGTGTCAAATTAGAGCTGCTCGTCCAGATCTTATTATCAAAGACTTACGCGGTAATGTTGGTACCCGTTTAGCCAAGCTCGATAGTGGTGATTATGATGCTATCATCCTGGCGGCTGCGGGATTAATCCGCTTAAAACTCAATCAACGAATTGCAGGATTTATCTCTGCAGAAGAGTCACTTCCAGCCAATGGACAAGGTGCTGTCGGCATTGAATGTCGTCTAAATGACGAGCGTGTTAAAGCATTACTCGCACCACTTGAACATTTAGAAACCCGTTACAGAGTGCTGGCTGAACGAGCAATGAACACTCGTTTAGAGGGCGGATGCCAAGTACCTATCGGTGCTTTTGCTGAAATTCAAGGCGATAATTTAACCCTACGTGGTTTAGTCGGCAATCCTGATGGAAGTGAAATAATAACGGGTATGGTATCGGGTTCTAAAACTGATGCCGTTGCGCTTGGAGAGTCTCTTGCAGAAGATTTACTCAATCGCGGGGCTAAAACTATTTTAGATGCTGTTTATGCTAGTTAAGAGATAACTGGCCATGAAAGTCTTGCTAACGCGCCCACAAGGGCGCAATCAAGCAATGGAAGAGCAACTCTCACAACGAGACGTTGCTTATCTTGTTACCCCACTTTTAGCGGTAATTGAAACAAACGAATCAATGAGCCATGCTACTTTAGCCCACACTGATAATTTGCTCTTTATTAGCACTAATGCCGTCGATTTTGCCGCCACTAAACTCCACAATTCATTCCCACAGCACTGTCGCTATTTCGCTGTTGGTCAAGCAACCGCTGATAGCCTAGCTCACTATAATATCCAAGCGATTAGCTCGCCCGAAGAGAGCCAAGATAGTGAAGGTTTATTATCACAGCCCCAATTACGAGATGTCGATAAGCAGTCATTTATTATTGTACGTGGATTAGGTGGACGTGAAATGCTCGCTGAACAATTAGCGCTTCGAGGTGCTAAGGTGAACTATTGGCAGGTCTATCAGCGCGTGATACCTAAGCTCAACGCAAAACAGACCATTCAACAATGGCAATCCTTCGGTATTGATACCATTGTGGTCACCAGCGGCGAAATATTATCCAACTTAGTTGACCTTGTCCCAAAAGAATTATTTGCATGGTTACGTGCATGTCATATCATAGTGCCTAGTCATCGCGTCGAATTACAAGCAAAAGCAATGGGATTAAGCCATATTACCAATGCAAATGGAGCAAATACTCAAGCTATACTCACGAGTCTTGCGTTATAATTTGTTATTGTATTGTTACCTTGCATCGACACACATTTTCTAATATTGCTTATATTGGTTGTATTTTTGCTTTCAAGGACTGTTCATGGAAAACAATAAAAAAGATCCAAACTCGCCAGCACACAAGGATGAGAAAGTGATTTCTCCTGCGCAAAATCCAATAGAAAAGCCGCTAAAGGCAAAAAAAGTCAATGCAACGAGCCAACAATCTGCTGACAACAAAAATAATAATCAGACAAATTCTCCGGTAAATAACAGCCGACGCAAAGCTAAACCTAGCTCTTGGTGGATCCGTATTGGGGTATTATTCAGTTTACTGGTTGCCATTGTTGCTGTGGCATCTTGTTACTGGCTTTATTTGCAACTTAGCCAACAAAGTCAAGGCCAAACTCAATTAGAACAAAGTATCACTGAACAAGTTACACAAAATAAATCGTTAAAATATGAATTACAACAAACCGTCATGGCTTCCAATAAACGCTTTGGTACGTTAGAGCAACAACAGCTGAACGATACCAAAGCTTATGTAAAATTAGCTGAACTACAGCAATCAAATAAACAACTGCAAGAACGTGTAGCTGTTATTGCCCAGCGCAGTCCTAACCATTGGATGGCATCAGAAGCCGAATATTTAGTTCGCATGGCTGGCAGAAAACTATGGTTAGAAAACGATCCGCAAACAGCAATTGGTTTATTACAGTCTGCAGATGAACGTATCAGTGCGATGAAAGATCCTGCATTAACTCTTTTACGTAAAGCCTTAGCTGAAGACATCATTAAAGTTAACGCATTAAAAACCACTGATATAACCAATACCATCTTTGACTTAGATAATATTATCAATGATGTAGAAGGGTTACCGTTAAATCGTGTGGATGAGAATTTTACAGAAAATAAAAACACCCAGGCAGTCACCGACTCCATTGATGATTGGCAACAAAATCTCGCCACAACCTGGCATGAATTAACTGATGGTTTTATTACTATCCGCAAACGGACCACTGATTTAGAGCCACTGTTATCACCGGAACAGCAATGGTATTTAGTTGAAAATATTCGCAACAAATTATTGCAAGCACAATTAGCACTGTACCGATTTGACCAAGTGAATTATCAGCAATCTATTGCTTTAGCAGACAAGTGGTTACAACAATACTTTGACTTAACAGATCCAAAGACTAAAGCAATAATTGCGTCTTTGGATAAACTAGCCAAGGTTAAAGTTGAAAAAGTGACTCTTAATAAATTTCAAGCCTCGCCACTACTCCAGCAGCTGGTTACTTATGGTGAAATAATGCCTACACAGGAGCCAGCACAATGATTAAGACGCTGGTTTATGTTGTTCTCATTTTAATTGGACTGTGTCTCAGCCCACTTATTGTTGGACAAAGCGGTTACGTTTACATCGCAATAGGTGACTACCAGATTGAAACTAGCTTAGTCATAGGTGTTGTGGGGTTAATTGTATTTTATTTTGCGCTGCAATTACTCGAGTGGTTAATTTTATTATTATTAAATATGCTACTAAGCAGTCGCTACCTGCCAGAGCAATGGCGTAGAAAAGCGGCTAAAAAGCATACTTTAACCGGCGCTTTAGCACTGGCTGAAGAAGATTGGCCTGCGGCTGAAAAAGCCATGGCTAAAGGTGCTGAAAAAGGTGAAATTCCAGTATTAAATCTTTTTGCGGCAGCAAGAGCAGCTCACTATCAAGGTGATATTACTGCGCGAGATCATTATTTAACTCAAGCAGAAAATAACCCTATTGCCAAGACAGCGGTTTATACATCGCGTACCCGCTACTTAATGAAGCAGGGGGAGCTCACTCAAGCTCGAGTAGTACTTGATAAACTAAATCCAACAAGTAAAAGTAGTGCACCAGTACTGAAACTAGCACAAGAGTTATATTTGCAGCAAAATGATTGGCAGGCATTAAAATTGTTGTTACCAATCCTGAAAAAACGCCAATTACTTTCTGAAACTGAATTCAACCAATTAAACACTAAAACCAACAGTATTTTAATGGTAAATGCAGCTAAGACTTCTGAAGCAGAATTGAATAAATGTTGGCATTGGTTAAGTAAGTCGGAGCGTAAACAAGATGAATTAGTTGTCGCTTATGCTCATGGATTGACTCAGTATGGGCATAAAGATAAAGCAATAAAGTTAATTATTAAACAACTTAGCGCTGCACCATCGGCGGCTTTATTTGCCGCAATACCTGATTTAATCGATGCACAAGATCAAGAGGTGCGTAAATTACTCAGCCGACTAGAAACCACTCATGAAAATGATGCTGACTATCAAATGTGTCTGGCAAAGCTTGCCATTCAAAGTCGTGACACTAAACAAGCTAAAACTCATTGGCAAAATGTCTGTCGTATGGCACCAACGCATCAATCATGGTTAGCATTAGCACAAGCCCAAGAACAGTTAGGTGAAAACTCTTCTGCGGCAAACAGTTATCGTAATGCTGCAAACATAATCTAAGCAATAAAGTTATTTTTAAGCTCATCTCAAAGCCTACAATCTCGTAGGCTTTTTTAGTTATTCTGCTTTATTTGTTGTTATCTATGCCGACATAAGGAAATAAATAACAATATTAAACTACATTTAATTACGACTTTTTTATGACGTAAAAATATATAGAACTAATAGGTTAACAAATTAATACTTTGTTTTATATGCTTATTATAACTAGCTTGTTTAGAAACGCCTTAACGTCAAAAAATTGACTACCATTGTGGTAAGTGATATTATTTGACCTAATGTTTATAAAATAATTTTAATGTTAATACTATTATTATATTAAGCAAATATGATGCAAATTAACTCATTGTTATCTTAAGTATATAAAGCTGTTGGGAGCTTCAAATGGAATCAATTACTACGTCAAAAAATGGAATACTTTCTGCTTCAGAAGGTACAGTAACAATAACAATTAACAATGAAACCAAGGAACTACAACTTGGCCAGACAATTCCTGCTGGAGCATTAGTTTCAGGCAGCAATGAGTTTGCTTTTGTTATTACATTCGATGACGGCACTATTTTTAATAGTGCAGATACTCCTGATGATGCCATTATCGAGCAAGTAGCAGATCAACAAGCTATAGATGAAATAGCAGCCTTGCAGGCATTAATTGCATCTGGCGAAGATCCAACAGCAAACCTACCAGAAACCGCCGCTGGCACCCCAACAGCCAACCAAGGTGATTTTGGTTATGTCTCAGTATCAAGAGATGGTGCAGAGACCATTGCGAATACAGGCTACGACACGACAGGACAAACTGCTACCCCAACAGCAGTGACTCAAGAAGAAGTGCTTATTGAAAATGATTCCCCATCGGTTGTATTAAATGACGTCATTACAGTTAGCGAAGATCAAGTTGCTGCTGGAAATGTTTTAGATAACGACAGCGATACTGACTCAGGTTTGAGTGTAGTGAGTTTTGAAGTAGATGGACAAACCTATCCTGCGGGTACAGAAATCGAGCTTGAAGATGGAGTGCTCGTTATCAATCCTGATGGTTCTTTTACTTTTTCTCCTAATGAAGATTGGAATGGCCAAGTGCCGGTCATTACCTATACGACTAACACTGGTGAAACCGCGACGCTGACCATCGAAGTCACACCTGTCGATGACGCATCTGTGTTGGCTAACGACACCAATACTGTTGCTGAAGATACTGTTGCTACAGGTAATGTACTTGATAACGATAGCGACGTAGATTCAGACCTAAGCGTGAGTAGCTTTGAAGTGGATGGCCAAACTTATACGGCCGGCACAGAAGTTGCTCTTGAAGGTGGTGTCCTGATCATCAATGAAGATGGGTCTTACACCTTCACACCCAATGAAAACTGGAACGGTACCGTTCCTGTCATTACTTACACCACTAATACGGGTGTTACCGCGACGCTTACCATCGAAGTCACACCTGTCGATGACGCATCCGTGTTGGCTAACGACACCAATACTGTTGCTGAAGATACTGTTGCTACAGGTAATGTACTCGATAACGATAGCGATGTAGATTCAGACCTAAGCGTGAGTAGCTTTGAAGTGGATGGCCAAACTTATACGGCCGGCACAGAAGTTGCCCTTGAAGGTGGTGTCCTGATCATCAATGAAGATGGTTCTTACACCTTCACACCCAATGAAAATTGGAACGGTACCGTTCCTGTTATTACTTACACCACTAATACGGGTGAAACCGCGACGCTAACCATCGAAATCACACCTGTTAATGATGCACCAACCATTGACGTAGTCGCCAATGACTTTACCGAAAATAGCGCCGCAGCTGGCGATGTAGCGGCGACTTACAATACCTTCGATGAAGACGGTGATGCACTGACAGTGGACTTTACGGCCGGCACCAATACCGACGGTTACTATGCATTGATCAACGGCGAAGTGGTGTTAACCCAGGCAGGGGCAGATCTGATCAATAACGGTGGCACTTTACCAGCGATTGATTTAACTGTGTCAGATGGCAGCTTAACTGGCCAAGACAGTGACACGCCGGTTGTATCGCCTATAAATGATGCTCCAGTGTCTGACAGCTACAGCTTTAGCTACAATGAAAACAGCAGCGACAGCACTGTGATTGGCACCGTCAATGCCATCGATCCGGAAGGCACGCCAGTGACCTACAGCATCGTCAGCGGCAATGATGACGCTTGGTTTGAGATTGATCCCGTGACCGGTGTCATCAGCTTGACCCCAGCGGGCGTGGCCGCCGTCGCCAATGACTTTGAAGCCTTGGCGAACGTGCACAATTTAGTCGTTG
>NZ_JAACSD010000008.1:0-214042 GCF_009994065.1 Shewanella vesiculosa | reverse complement strand
GAGAGTGGTGTAAAGAAGCCTCAACATTAGTTGGGGCTTTTTTACGTCTGCAATTTGGCTTATATATTCAAAGGTAAGAAGATACAAGCAGAGAAGATAAAATCCCTCGCGCTCTGGTTGAACATCAGGCGTGCCGGTTCAAGTCCGGCTTCGGGTACCATTATAATCTCTAGCAATAGAGACTGGTGTGTCGAGAACCTAGATACTAGAGCGGACTTCGTCCTGCTAGTTCGCTACGCGGCTATAAGCGCGGGTGATTCGGAAAGTTGGTAGGTTCTTTGATTTCACAATTAGCACAGTGATATTTATGTATGATGTGACCATAGAATGTTAGTTACATGTCATTTTCTTCAACGTCCTCAAGTTCAGAATTGAATCTCACTTTTTACAAGCAAGGTATGTAACACATTTGTGCCCGAAGTTTTTTGGCCTTCGAATGAAGGTTTGGCATTTTTTATGTTTGGTTGAGTCGTGTTTAGCTGAGTGGGTATTGGTTAAATGGGTTTGAAGCTTGTACCTTCATTGTCGTCAATCACTTGCAGTGGGCTCATGTGCAGATACTGCTTCGGGATGCTTTACGCCATCCGTGGCCGCTTAACGAAAACGTCCCTGTTTTCGATACCCTCAGTCGTATCTACACTGGATCATTCTATTTCTTCGATTTAGCTTCATTTGGTACGAATGTTAAGTTAACAGCGAACTTGGTTTTGCCCCAAAGTTGGTTAGGCTATGACCTGCGGCCACCAACGTCGTGGCGCTTCGCCCACACCAGACCAAGAGGAAATCAACGGCTATTCCCTCTTGGAGCTCCCAGCCGCCCCGCAACATTTTCGCGATTTACAAAACAACAGCTGCGAAAAGGTCGCCATGGGGATTGATCCAGCTTTTGACCGCACTTGACTTCTGCCTCAGCCTTATTCGAAAATGCTAACGCTTCCGATGGTACATCCTGTACCGCGAAAGCTAGCGGGCCATCCATGGCCAGCTCACGCTATTTTCTTCAACGGCCTCAAGTTCAGAGTTCAATTTGTCCATTTTCAATTAAGTAGGCAAACTCATTTATGCCCCATTCCTTCTTACATACTAGTAAACACTTACGACACAAAAGTGTTGTTTGACTTACTTTTTATAATTACACTAACTTGTCTATTGAGTTAGGGTTATATAAGTTTAGTGGATGTGATATTGCTATTGTGGTTCCTGTTACTCCTTTATTTCTATTGATAGATAAGAATACGGCCTGATATGAAAAAATATAATGGTAATAAATTTTCGTGTGAGTTTGTAATTGATGATTGTAAATTCTTTGGCGAAATAACATTCGATGGCATAAATACAAAAGCAGAGATATGGTCTAGTGAACCAATTGTAATTAATCGTGTAAGTGACAATATATATGGCCTTATATATGATGGAATGAAATATATTACACTTATGGACTCTATATTTTTATCCAAAAATGGCGTATCTACTGCTAGACAGAGTGATAAATATGTTCGAAGATATAATAGTATTATACACCCAAGGTTTGTTGCTATAGGTTCTGAGTGGCTTGAAAATACGACTAGTGTAGAAGACGTATGGTTTTCTACTGATAAACTTGAGAAGATATTTCATGACCATCACGCATATAGACCTGTGATTCACGTTGATGAAAGTTTAGTTAATAATTTGATTAAACGAGACCTAGAATATTCAGAGAGTAAATACGGTTTTCAAGCTAATATTAATGATCATATTGTTAATAAATATCACGATATAGGTACTCCTCCTTCTGTCTATATATACACTGGGAGTAAAGAAATACTCTCATTTAAAACCGGTCTTGGTGAATTTTCTTTATACCATATTGAAGGCCAAACTTCATATGGTGGTAGCGGGATAAAATCTGATATATCGACGCAATTTCATATATCTTTAAATGAGTCTGCTAGTGTGCAAAAAATAATTTATGAATGTTGGAAGGTTCATAATTTTATTAAGCTTCTCAGCGGCAAAGAAGACTATTTATCAAAAATAAGCATTCACATAAAAGGAGATGAGAAAGGTGGTTATTTCGAGATTTATGTATCAACTGATGCTGTAGAATACTCAGATGAGCATTTTGATTCATTACTTAATGCTAAAATGGAGAAAGGCTATTTAAATGGAATATTTCAAAAATGGTTTGATAGGCATGAGGATTGGAAGGATGCAAGAAATCAATTATGCCATACATACTCTTCCAATAATTATAATGTTGACAGAGTAGTTAAATGCGCTAATATTTTTGATTTAATTCTAGATAAGTCCAAGGTTAACTTACCTGAAGATATTAAAGAGGCGAAGATTCAAGCTCGTAAAATTTTTAAGGCATTACCTGATAGTTTAGAAAAAACATCTTTCCTACAAGCTCTTGGCAGGCTGGGTACAAAAACACTTAAGCACAAAATTAATAATCGTATAGATATTATTTTATTAAATAGTGATTTTGAATTCCAAGATTTAAAATTTGTAGCTCATCAAGCCGTAGACTGTAGAAATTATTTTGTTCATGGTGGTAACAAAAAATTTGATTATGATTTACATTTCGATATGGTCAGTTTCTTCATTGATACTTTAGAGTTTATTTTTGTTGTTTCAGATTTAATAGAGTGTGGTTGGAAGATTGACGATTGGCGTAAACCATATAACCCAAACCACAGAGTAGGACGATACTTTACTGAGTATCCTCATTACCTCGCTCAATTAGACTTGATAACATCTCAGTCATCGAGTTAAGTGGTTTTACTATACCAGAAGAAATCCATTGATTGCTAATTTAATAAAACCACTGACGCATTTCTGTCCAAAAATCAGTTAGCTTTGCTTAAAGATTTATAAATTCAACTCTGCACTTGAGGCCGTTGAAGAAAATAGCGTGAGCCTGACAGGACGTCAGGCTAGCTTTCGTTGGCCATGGATGGCCTATCGGAAGCGATAGCATTTTCGAATAAGGCCGAAGCAGTCTGCAAATGTAGGTCAAAGTTAAATCTGACCCCATGGCGACTTTTCGTTTTTCAGAAAATGTTGCGGGGCGGCTGGGAGTTCCAAGAGGGAACCGCCGTTGGTTTCCTCTTAGTCTGGTGTGGGCGAAGCGCCACGACGTTAGTGGCCGTAGGCCATGAGTACAAAAGTACAAAAGTACAAAAAAACACCGGGATCCCGGCTTAAAAACACTGCCGGGATGACGAGAAGGTCGCTAATAAGCTATAAACATCGAAGTTATTATGAGTCGGTGCTCTACAACGCCAACAGTTGTGGTAAATATTCATTGTCTAATGCGGCAATCTCAACTTGCTCGCTCAGGACATCATGTAATATTTGATGACTGGTCAACGGATTAGCGAGTACCACACGAAATACTGTGGTTTGTTGGCGCAAGTATTTTGCCGGTTTGATCCGTGTTCGTGACACAAATGATTTGCCTTGTTCACGTTGATGTTTTTGAATGAATTGAGTTAATCCATCCAGTAGTTCGTTGATTGTTGCAACTAACTCTGTGTCTTGATTCGATATGGCTGTTGTTAGTATTGCTTGTACCGATGCGGGGACGTAGCGATAGGTTAGTAAACATAACTCAGGCGCAGTGACTAATTCAAAATCCTTATGTTGCTCAATAATCGTTGCAAAATAACGGGCTTTTTCTAGGCTGTTATTAATGAGTATTTCATAGCCATCGCGACCAATTATCTGTAGGCAAGCGTGCACTAACATCGCCATGCCTGGGCGCGAACCTTCCAGCGTTTGACTGCCTAAATCTTTTGAACCCACGCGTAAAATATATTCAGCATGATGCACAATGGCTTTGGCCAGTTCTGGGTCTTTAAATAGCACCATACCGGCGCCCATTGGCACGTACATTTGCTTATGGGCGTCGATCGTGACTGAGTCAGCTAGCTCGATGCCTTTTAGTAAGTGGCGATATTTGTTGGATAATAAACTGGCGCCGCCCCAAGCTGCATCGACATGAAAGTGACAATTTAACTCGCAGGCTAAAGCGGCTAACTCAGTTAATGGATCGACATTACCGGTTTCGGTTGTGCCAGCCACGCCGACAATCGCCATCACTTTGATATTTTGTTGTGCCAGTTTAGCCGCGGTTGCACGCATGGTAGCAACATCGACTTTATGATGTTCATCCGTAGGGATACTAATGATGTTATCTCGGCCAATACCTAATAAATCGGCCGTTTTCCCTAATGAGTAATGACCCCGATCAGACACTAATATGGCAAGGTCATCATAACCATAAAATCGTAATGCTTTGGTCATGCCTTCACGAGTAATACCTTTAAATTCGCCGCTAGGTTGCAATAATCGGTTTCGGGCTATCCACAGGGCGGTAATGTTGGCTACCGTGCCACCTGAACAAAATGCGCCTAGCGAATGATTTGCGCTGTGCATCCATTGGTCATAAAAGTCGTTTGATTGTTGATAAACCAAGTGGTGCATCATGCCTAATACTTGGCGCTCAAGAGGCGTAAAGGCTTTTGATGTTTCGATTTTAACCAAGTTTTGGTTCAGTCCCACCATCATCTTCGACAGCGGTAACACAAAATAAGGCAATGCTGATGTCATATGACCAATAAAACTCGGTGCAGCGGTATGAACTGAGTGCGCCACTAAATTTTGCATGATTTCGTCGGCATAATCAGAAACGAACTTAGGATCGGTGGGGATCTGATAAGCGTTAAAATCGGTTTCTATTTCTGATAGCGGCTTTTCCAGTGCGGCGATGCTGTTACCTAAAAACCCTGCAAGGTCTTGTGACAACTTCTGTTCAATAATGCTCAACGTCGAGGTCGAATCTTCAGGTGCGGTAAAAATACGCAGTAAGCTGTCTTCTGAAGCGTATGCTTGACGGGTGATTTTCGAGGTCATTTTGCTTGCCGTAATGATGAAAACTCCATCCTGTTAGCATTGACTGATGCATTACGATTAACGCTGCACCTTCAGGACGAAATGAGGGTGCTAACTTTACTGTATGGCTGGTTAGGCTTCAAGTATTTATCGTGTTAATGCTGATGGTTAGGGTAGAAAAAATACTGATGACTGCTTATCTGTTGTGGTCAGAATACTCTTGGTGATAATGCAGATGACATTGTGGTTATTGGTCGGCGCATGTATGACTCGAGATCAATACTAGGTTATTCATCTAAAACGGATATCAATAGGGGAGCCCTATTGCGATAAATTTCATTAGCATTGTAAAGTCAGCATAAATATCAATTGATATTTATGCTGACAGGATTACTTTTTCACTAATGATAATGACAACATTGCCGCAATATTACGGGCGGTATTGGTGAGATTCACCTGTGCTTCAGACAACACTTGTTCTAATGGCTGTAGTGCCGGAATAATAGCGAAAATAGCGTGCATGCCTTCGGCTAAAATAGCATCTGCATTTGGGCCTAGGCATCCAGAAATGCCAATCACTGGGATATTGAGCTGTTTAGCGACATGTAATACGCCCATGGGGGTTTTACCAAACACAGTTTGACCATCAATACGACCTTCACCTGTGATGACTAAATCGGCATTGTGGCAATACTCTGCTAATTTTACACTGTTGGTGACAATATCGACTCCAGGTTTTAAGGAGGCATTTAATATTGTCATCACCCCAAACCCCATACCTCCAGCCGCGCCAGCCCCAGGGTGCAGTTGGCAGTGAGTATCAACAGATTGATAAAGTTGTTGATTAACCGTGTGAGCAAAATGGCCTAGAGCATGATCGAGCTGTTCAATCATCTCGGTTGTGGCCCCTTTTTGTGGACCAAAAATCGCACTGGCACCGCGAGGACCACACAATGGGTTATCGACATCGCAAGCGACCTCAATAACACACTCTTTTATGGCAGGATGGCACGACTGAACATCAATATGATGCAATGCGGCAAGGGCTGCGCCACCAAAAGGCAGTGGCTCATTAGCTATATTGCTCAGTGTTACCCCTAATGCTTGCATCATTCCTGCGCCTGCATCATTGGTGGCACTGCCGCCTAAACCTAAGATAATATGACGGATGCCGCGATTTAACGCATCGGCAATTAATTCACCTGTGCCAAAGCTGGTGGTCAATAACGGATTGCGTTGATTGACGGGCACCAGATGTAGCCCTGATGCCGCTGCCATTTCAATCACTGCAGTTTGCTTGCCGTCTTCATCGAGTTGCCCCAACACACCGTAAAAAGCGTCAACAGGTAACCCCAGCGGGCCAGTAACAGTAAGATTAATGATTTGCCCTTGAGTAGCATCAACCATGGCTTGTACTGTACCTTCACCGCCGTCAGCCATCGGCACTTTGCAATATTGTGCATCAGGAAACACCTGTTTAAAGCCATCTTCAATGGCATTAGCCACTTCAAGGGCACTTAAGCTTTCTTTAAATGAATCTGGAGCAATAACGATTTTCATATAAGACTCTGAATAATAAATTACAGTAAAATTAAGCTCAGTAGATAAACGGTGATCATCGCCGTGATACCTTGAATTAATGTCGCCATGGTTTGCGCGCGGTAAGCTTGTTTGACGCTCATGCGGCTAAACTGAGTCACAACCCAGAAAAAACTGTCGTTGGCATGTGACACTGTCATTGCCCCTGCGCCAATGGCCATAACGGTAAGAACGCGGCCCATTTCTGAGGCTAAGCCTATATCGCCTAACAATGGTGCCACTAAGGCCGAGGTGGCGACTAAGGCAACGGTTGATGATCCTTGTGCCGATTTGAGCGCGGCCGCGACGATAAATGGCATAAAAATACCCACGCCCAATGCCGATAAACTGCTACCCAAAAATGCACCAATTTCAGTGGCTTTTAACACCGCACCGAAGGCTCCACCAGCACCGGTGATCAATAGAATTGGCGCCGAAACCACTAAGCCTTGGCTAATACGTTCACTAAACTCTTTAACTTTTTCAGTCCCTTTAAGTAAAAATAATGATAAAAATAAGCCAATCATTAAGGCGTTTACCGGTTGGCCTAAAAAGACTAATAAATCGAATAAACCTTGTTCACCAAGCGGTTTTGAAGGGAAATTGGCAATAGAACCTAAACAAATGAAGATAATAGGCACAAAAATTGGCGCAAAGGCTTTTAGCGGGCTAGGTAATTCGCCGTATGCCTTTTTCAGATCGTCAAAGTCTGGTAGTTGTGCATTAAGTTCTTCAGCCCCTTCGCCGTCAGGTTGTTCGTTGGCAAAACGGTTGGCCCATAACATACCTGCAAAAGCGGCAATCGCGGCAACAAACACACCGACGGCAATAACTAACCCCAGTTGTGATTCAAGGCCTAAGTTACCTGCAGCTGCAATTGGGCCTGGCGTTGGCGGTACAAAGGTATGAGTAGCATATAACCCAGTTGCTAAGGCGACACTCATGGCAACCTGAGACACTTTCATGCGGTTAGCCATTGATTGCTTTAATGAGTTTAAAATCACAAACCCTGAATCACAAAACACAGGGATAGACACCAAATAGCCAATCATTGACATGGTTAAGGTTGGAAAGCGTTGACCAAACAATTTAATGACAACATCTGCCATGGTGATTGCTGCGCCGCTTTTTTCAAGGATAGTGCCAATAATTGTTCCTAATACAATGACTAGGCCTATATAACCTAAAATTCCACCAAAACCACCTGTGATGGTTTTAGCGATTTCGTTACTGGGTAAGCCATAAGCAAATGCGGTGAGAAACGACGCTAAGATAAGGGTTAAAAAAGGGTGAAGTTTGAATCTGGAGGTGGCGATGACGATGAAGGCGATCACGCTGAGTAAGATCAAGATTAGTCCCATAGAGTACTCGTTATTTATTGTTATTGGAGTGGTTTAGTTATTCATCATAGTAAACCTTTAGTGATAAATTACTTTGTTCATCCGCACTAATAACAATGCTCAAATAGACTATTTTTGTACTAATGCACAACTAAGCGCTGGGCTGGTGGATGAGCTGACCTAAATACAAACTCAGTAATCCATTAAAGCTGTGCAAATCAATATTGGTGATGGTTTGAATTTTATCTAATCGATAACGTAATGTGTTTCTATGAATAAATAGGCTGTTAGCACAGGTTTGTATATCACCCATATGTTCAAGATACGCGGCGAGTGTTTTTTGTAATTGTTGGTTTTTATCTACTTCAATCAGTTTCATATAGGGACTTGCCAGTGCGTTACCGCGCCAGTGATGACGTAAGCCGGATAACAGCACCTGTAAGCTGTAATCTTGGTATAAATATTTGCTTTTTTGCGGATGCAGTTTCTTGCCAATGTCCATGGTTTCTTTGGCCGTACGGTAAGAGTAACTGATGCCTAAATCACCACTGAAATAATGGCCTAAGGAAATGTGCAAGCTAAGTTGCATGTTTGCGGGCAAGCGTTTGAGTAATTTATTGATGCGTTGATTTTCAAGTTCAGGATCAAATTGTTTACCGTCTAAAAAAGCGGGTTTCAAAATAACCAGCTGAGTGAGCGACGTCATAGCAATTAAGTTATCTCGTACCGGGTTTTGTAATAAATACAGAACTTGTTTCAATGCCTGGTTGTCTTGCTGATACAAAGGGTTATGACTGTCGAGTTCAATAATCGCCGCCACTCTAGGTACGCTAAAATCGATACCTAATTGCAGTGCCCATTGTTTTAATGAGGGTAAGTCTTGCTCATTTGCATGAATCAACTGAGCAATAAACTCTTCTTTTTGACGGTTTTGCCATTGTAATTGTTCTTGTAGGTTAGCTTGTTCAACAATCATTTCGGCAGTCATTTTAAGCAGCTCACCATAGTGGCTCAATGTGTCTGGTTCACCCGTGATGCCAATCACACCAACAACTTGACCTTGATAATGTAATGGCAAATTAAGCCCGGGCTTCACCCCTTGTAAATTTGAAGCGATGGTTTGATTGATCTCAACATTGCGATTTTGGCTAATAGCCAATAATGCGCCCTCATGTATGGTGCCAATTCGCTCGACTTCGCCTGAACCGAGTATGACGGCTTGCGCATTCATGACATTGATATTATGGCCAATAATTTTCATGGTCCGGTTGACAATTTTAGCGGCAATTTGGGTATCAATCTGAAACATGAATTTCTCTGAGTCATCAATATCGGTATTGAATGATACCTGATGTTGCTTAAGTAGTGGGAGTTGGTTGATGTGAATGTGGACTTGATGAGTAAAAAGTCCGTTACTGTTAACCCTAAACAATACGCCTATAAAGCACCTGATCATAACCGATAAGATAATAAAGATTAGCAGTGCTAATTTTGACGGGGAAGGCGAGACATAAAACAATTAAAAATAAAATGGGGGGCAAAATCCTTTTGCCCAATTTTCAATCACAAGCAATTCACTTTGTTAATATAATGTTAAATGCGTGTGAGTTGCAAGTTTTTTATACAGTGAAGCTCTAAAATTAATCGATGAGCTTAAGCGTTAGACGAGAAAGCTATTTACGCGATTGCTAATGTCAAACCGACAGATAGCAAAACGCCAACCTAAAGAGGTTGGCGTTTTCTGTAATATGACTGACTTTGTCACATCATTATTATTTTACTTACAGTTTATAACTGACGTTGAGCATAATCATGTGTGCTGTGTAGTCATGCTGTAAATTGCCGAAACTCATCACATTCCAAATGGTATCGGGTTCGATATCATTGGCGTCGTCATTATCAAGATACTTTTCTATTTTGTAGTCTATTCGCAAGGCTACTTTTTCGGTTGCTTGATACTGTGCATAAACATTAATGTTATGTACTTTGGCAAAATAGTCGCCGTAATCACCACTAATACCTTGTCTGACTTGGGTCGTGCTGTCTGAGTCTGAGTAAGTATAATCTACGCCTAAGCGTAAACGACTGTCCATTAAGTTGTTATAACTTAGGCCAGCACCAACCACATCAACAGTATCTTCTATATCGGCTTGCCAAGTTGCAATATTCAAATTAGCACTGCCAGATTGAGCGGATGTTATGATTTGATGGTTATAAAATGTGCTCGCATTGATATCGTCATTAATCATGTAGTTAATATTGATATCGTAGTTAGTGTCTTTGGACTCAGTCAAGCCTATCTGGGTGTTGGTATAGTCATCAAGAGCATAACGAACTCCAAAATCGACATTCAAATTATCCATAGGACTATGATTAACGCGGGCCTCAATTTGAGTGCGGTCGCGATCAGCTAAGTAGTAGCGGCGCAATAATGGATTTTGCTCCGCTGATGATGATTCTGATGCTTTATATTCAGAACCATCTCTTTTGCTGAAACTGCCTTTAAGCCACATGTCCCACATATCAAAATTATTAAGGCGTAAACGAGCCCAAACGTTATTGTCGTCAGTGGTTTCTCGACCTTGATTACTGCGCTCATCGCGCCTGAAATCATAACCAGCATCGAGTTTGATACCATGGCTGATACGGTAGTCAGTTGATAATTTAGCTCTATGAGTGGTGAGATCGTATGGGGTGTTATCCCTTACTTTGCCGGTAACATCGCTAATGCTAATTTGGGTCCATTGTTCAATTTGGGTATTATTTTC
This sequence comes from Shewanella vesiculosa, assembly GCF_009994065.1. Lineage (NCBI taxonomy): Bacteria > Pseudomonadati > Pseudomonadota > Gammaproteobacteria > Alteromonadales > Shewanellaceae > Shewanella > Shewanella vesiculosa. The sequence continues at coordinate 203,475 of NZ_JAACSD010000008.1, read as the reverse complement.
ACGGTCGTTATAATCATAGCTACCAGTGAGGCGCCATGCACGACTGAGTTTAGTTACCGCTTTAAGTGTCATGCCAGTGATATCGACTTTGGCATCAATACTGTCTGCAGGTAATGAGTAGCTATACCCTAATTGGGTCAATTGCTGATCTTGCGTCATTTGGCCTAAGAGTAAACGACCACTTAGACTGGTAATAGAATCGTTATATTGACCTAACAACGAAATGGTATGAGCTTCGTTATCGGGGTCTAATGCAATGTAACCTCTATTTTGTGCGCCAAAGGTTGGATTAAAAGCACTGTCAAAGCCGAGTTGCTGGTTATTATTACTAAACACTGAACCATTGTAGTTAATACTAGTAAACCAGTTGTCACCGCGGAGTTTAATCCCAGCGTTTAAAATGTCTGTAGTGTAATCAACAGGCTCTGGCAACATCATCGATTGAGTGAAGAAACTGCCTGAGGTGATCTTAGTGCCCGTTTTTTCTTCGCGCTGAAAATTAACATAAGTGGTGAACATTGATTCAGTTTGATATTCAAACCCAAGTCCAGCACGTTCACGTTTAAGCGACAATTCAAATGGGTTTAAACTGCTATACAACATTGGCATGTCTGAACTTGCACCTGCGGTAATCCAGTTACTGGCTAAAGTTAGGTTATCGCTACCGATATTTTGGTAAGGGCTTAATGCATTGTTACTTTGATAGGTTGCAATGGATCGATAGTCAAGGTTAATTCGATACAACCCTAGTTTACCAACATCAATTTCCATGCGGCCGTTGTCCATACCTAAGTTATTGGCTGCCACGTTTGCTTGATAGCCCTCACTCCCGCGATAGCGAATATCAGCATCTACTTTGCCAGCAGTTTGATTGCTGCTATGAAATGCATTCGCGGATTGAACATCATCTTCACTGTTGTAACCAATACCCACACCAACAGTGCCAGTGGTACCGGTTGCGATAACACAGCCTTTACATTTCCAGGCATCATATTTGATGTTGTCAGTTTTAGCGTTTGCTAGGCCATACCCATCAGCCATAAGACTAAAGCTGGTGCTAGTGAGTAACGCTAAGGTAATGAGGTTTAATTTAGTATTCATAATATTATCTCCTTAGCGCTGCAGTAATTTACCAGAAGGATGGTTTGAACCATGTATCTGAGTATGACAATTTAAGCAGCTGCGACCACCCGTAAAGGTATTGCCATTGACAGTTGAACCCATATCCGTGTTACCGAGATAAGCGTTGCTGGTATGGTTGTCACTTGCATGACATTGCTGGCATAACTGTGGCGCGCGAGTTTTAAGCATAGCGTCGTTGACCGAACCGTGTGGGTTGTGGCAATTGATGCAATTTTCGGTAACGGGTGCATGTTCCCAAAGCTTTGGTCCCCGTTTTTCAGCATGGCATGAGTAACAGGTTTCATTAACCGTTGGTTGAACCAGATCTGAGTCACTCAAACTGCCATGTGGATTATGGCAATCACTACAGGTCATTTGGTTCCATTTCATAGGATGACTTGAGCGCTTGTTCATATCGGCTTTTTGTTTGGTATGGCAGCTGGTACACACTTCCATTTCAGTTTGCTTTGACAATACAGGGTCGTGAGCGGCATGCACGCTATGACAAGATGCACAAGCTACATCAGCATTGGCATGATGGCTGCTGTCCCATGCCACCCGCTTATCATCTTGGTGACAGCTCATACACACACTATTTTGCTTATCTGCAGCGAGTGTAGAGGTTGGGCCAAAGGTGATCATGGGTTCTTTGCCACCACGATTATGTGAACCTAGCGGGCCGTGACATGCTTCGCACTGCAAGCCTGCCATTGGGCTTTTTGAAGAGTCGATAGCGCCATGAACGCCTTTAAATAAGTCCATCACTTTTTCAGACTTTTTATGGCACATCAGGCATGAGTCGGCGCCTTTAGGCGAGTATTTTCCTTCGGCGAATTTTTTATCTAACGTGGCTTCAACTTCTGCCGGCGTCATGCTGGCATCCCACTTTGCCGCCTGTACGTGAGTCGACACAAAAACAGTCGAAGCTGTTAGACACAGTAGAGCGAAAAATAAGGTATTGATTGAGTTTGTGGTCTTCATAAGTAGACTTCCTAATTTGTCCATTTTGATGATCAACATTTGATGAAGTAAGTCATAGCATGAGAGAGAAGCTGTGCTTCTCTCTCAATGAACAAATTAAAATTTCACTTGTGTGTGATTTTCAATGGTAGGTGCATGGCAGAATAAACAGGTTTCTAACTGCGCAGCATCATTGGCTTCTTGATAGCTACCATTCACAATTGCGCCCTGACTTTCAGCATGTTGTTTAATCGTGTCAAAACCATGACAAGAAGCACATGTCGCTGTGATAGGCGTGGTATATAGGCCAGCAGAAGTGGCGAGTGCACCTTTAACTTTGAATGCATCAAGATTAAAGTCGTTATGACACTGGGTACAGTCTTTGATAATGCCTTGTTCACCATGAACACTGTGAAGTTTCATTTCAATCGCGCCTTGATTAGCGCCAGATGCATAAGTGCCATCGGGTGTATGACAAGCCACACAACCGTCTAAACCTACGGTAAGTTCGCCATTAAGCTCACGGCCTAATTGTTCTGACATGACAAAACCAGCATGGTGACCTTTGTGGAGCTCAAACGTGTCGCCATGACAATTATCACATGAATCAAAATTGACCGAGTCAGTGTGACGATAGCTAGGGGCATTACCAGAGAAAGTGCCAACGGTAAGTTCAGCTTTCATGCTGGTGGTTGCTACGCCGTCTGCACAATCAATGGCTTGGATACCATCATTACACATTTCAAGACCGATAAAGCTAAAGGCTGTATCTGTGTCGCCGGCACCAAATGGTAATGATGGAATGGCATATACCAAGTTACCTGATTCAATGACCACATCCGCTTGTAATAGACCCGCTTTGATAAAGTCTTTGCTGATCTTAGCTAAACCACTGCCTGGGCTAGGGTTATATCCCATAATCGGGAAGTTAGGACCAACGTTAGTTAGCGTTTCAATACGTTGAATTTTGCTGACTAAGCTTGCAGCATCAATGGCTACGCCTTTAGCATCTAAAATCGTTACCGATAGCGTTGCTGATTTGTCTTCAGGGCTAGATTTATTCGCAGTCAATGTGGCGGTCATGCCATATGAGTCGATAAATGCTTTTTTCTGAGTATATGAAGTGGTGTGTATTTCTTCTGTCCAGCTTGCATTATGGCATGCAATACAATTTGAATTGTCCACTTGTTGTGGATGGCCTTGACCTGTTTTAAAGTCAATATTGGTATGGCAGCTTGAACAGGTTTCCATGGTTGGAATTCGAGACCAGTTGTTCGATTCGCTTAGTTGTTCTGAATCGACATGACAAGTGGTGCAATTGTCTTGGACTATCGCATATGCTGCTTCTGCACTCTTGTCTAAGTTGCGGCCATACATTTTGGCATTGTTATGAACATTATGGATCAAATGGCTAAATTCAACTTGAACCTTGTCTTTTTCAATGGCCATTTCGTTGGTATGGCAAGATGTACAGGTTTCTAAGTCAGTGTAGCTGTGATAAATGCTTTCACCCTTTGCATGGCAGGTATTACAAGTGGCTCCGCTTACTATGTTTTTGGTGTATTTAGCTTGAAACCCTTCGCCGTCAAAATCTTCGGTGATTTCGGTACGCGGAACACTGGTAACCCCGTCTTGCAAAGTAGAAGCACTTGCTATGACGTTGTAACGTTGTGTCAGCTCTGGATTAAAACCTTCAACATTGACGGTAAAACTGTAATTTCCGTTACCATGGTCGGTAAAGGTTTTTTCGGATCCAATAAATTGCCATTGCGCTGAATTACCCGGTCCGCTAGCGCCAACTGGAATCAATTGAACCACTTTTTTCACTTCCAAGTCTTTAAGGCCTGCAATCGGAAGGTCTTTTTCATTGGTTGCAAAAACTTCAATAGTCGGTTTGTTGTCTTGATAAGTGACTTTGGTGATATCTAAGTTTAGTGTTTTGATCGCTTCAGCAGGCTCGCCGCCAGGGTTGCCAGGATTGCCAGGTTCACCATCATCGCCTCCGCCACACCCTACTAGTGTCATTGACGCTGACATAGCAAGTAACAATGCCATTTTTGTGTATTTTGTATTCATCATATTTTTCCCTGCAAAGGTCATCCATCTAACTTACTGGCAGTATCTTCTGCAATTATCTTTTTCAGTTAAGTTGATGTTGGAATTAATTTTCCCAACACTAAGATTACTTTACAAACGGCAACTCGTCTGTAAAGCGAACGTAATTGTGTGATGGCGATCTGCCTATTAATTAAGGGGTACATAAAATACAGGGGTTGTAGGGGAATGATTGTTCTCGCTAGAAAAAAGACCTTAGCAATATGCTAAGGTCTTTGATGGGTAAAACAATTTAAGTATTTATATATTAAGCTTAGAAACCATGGGTTTTAGTGACTCGTTCAACCGTATGACAGGTTGAACATATTTCAGATGCACGAGTATGAACATCGTCTTCACTCATACCATCAACAATACCGCCATTGGACTCAATATGAGACACGGTGGCATCGGTACGATACTTTTGATGACAACTTAAACAGGCTCCAGTATCTGATGACATCCACACATCTGCACCCGTTTCTATGTCGCCATAACGCCATACTCTGTCAGCGGCTCTACCAAGTTGTATCCCATCAGCCGTGTGGCAGGTTTTACAGTCGGTTTTTAACACAGTGCCAGATTCTACACCGGCATGCTTGAGGTAATGGCCTTCAGCACTGTGAGCTTTAAAGGCAAAGCTGGTTGATTTTTTGCCACCAGGATAAGTGTTGTCAGTCTTAAGAGTCTTATCTGCGGTATGACATGTTTGGCAATTTACACCATTATCATAGTGATACACTTCTTGGTTGTGACAACCTTGGCAGCTTTGGGTATTGATAATATTTCTACGTACGGCAGCGGTTTGGCTATCGTCTATTACACTTGCAGCCATAACAAAATGATAAGGCTCACTTTTGATTTCCACTGTTTGGATATCATCAGCACTGCAAGCCGTGAGTTTAACTTCCGGTCTACCGTAGCCACCATGATTAAAGCAGGCTGTGACTGCTGACCATAGTTCAAATGTTTTACCCACATAATCTGTTGGTAAGGTGACCTTATCCCAAACTAACGTCCAGCTATTATCTGTGTTGGCAGTACCTTCACTTAATTTAATACGACGATTGCTGTAACTGGCATCTTGATACGTAGGGTAGTTTTTGTCACTGTCCCATGCCATGACAATACGACTACCATCATCAATATACTCAGCGGGTAATATCTGACCACTGGCATCAGTAAAGCTCACATTAGTACTGAACTTGTTATCAGCTGTCACGGTAACATCGCTAAAGACTACCTTCATGGTTTGGGTTTCATTATAGGCTTTCATGACATCGCCATGAGCTTCTTTTGCACTGCGACCATAGCCTTCTTCCACATGGCAAGAAGTACAATTTGTACCGACACCAACATGTTGTTGAGACGCCAACTCTGTATGGCATGCAATACAAGCGGTATCACTTTTATTGGCATTAAACAGCGCGGCATCTTTGGGAGCATTAGTCCCTTCAACATGACATGCACTACAATCTGCAGCAGGCTTTTGTGGGTACATAACCTTACCGTAATCGTGCAATCCGCCTCCATAACCAATGACTTTGTAAGGGGCAGCTACTTCGCCGTCTGCGGTACTGGTGACGCGATCTTGACCTTTATGAATCGCATGGATCATATAGGTAAAATCAACACTGTTGCCGGTTTCAGGATCGCCTGATGTTGCGGTATGACAAGAAGCACAGTTTTCAAGATCGATTCGACGACCACCGTGTAATGCTAAGCTTTCCGGTTGATGACAGGTATAACAAGCCGTTATCGATACTACATCCCGTGACACAATACCTTCGGTTAAGCCGGTTGAAGGTTGGAAATCATAATGGGCATTTGCAGTGATTAGTGGCTGCTTTAATTCTAAGGTAATACGCTGAGTGTCATCAGCTTGGTAAGTAATACTTATTGGGTCTGTTACTTGAGCAATATTAGTTTGAAAAGTGTATGAGTATGAACCATCGAGATTATCCACTAAGCAGTCAACACACTTTGATGCAGCTTCGACCTCAGCTTGATATTGTGCTGAAGGAGATATGTTGGTTTCACCATCAGCTATCCAGCTAGCATTAGGTTGTTTGGCCGAGTTGATATAAGACTGCCATTGATAACCACGGTCAACTTCAACTTTAGCCCCCTCAGCACCAACCATTTCGGTCACTGGGGTTAATTGGGCAATACCAAAACGGAGATCATGATCTTTTGTTAGTCCCAATACCGCAACGCCATTGGCATTTTTAAGGTTAAAGGCAACACTGACTTTCCCATCGACGATGCTTGCGTCAGTAAAAGTTGCTTTTAAGGTCGATGTTGCATCAATATTGACACCAATAATGCCGTCAGGTCCGTCCTCGCCATTAGTTCCATCGCTGCCTCCACACCCTGTAAGCGCAAAAGCAATAAGCCCTGCACTCAATACCGCCTTTGTAGCGGGACTAACTGTTATTGTCTTCATCATGTATTCCCTGCATTTTTTGTTATCTCGCATTCACTGTTGGTTAAACGTATGCGGATTTTATTCAATTCTTATGTTAGCTAACCTTGGCGACTTACTCATTGAATTAAGTCTAGAGTTGTGACTAAGATCTGACTATTCCTTTGTGGGTAACAATACTTGATGAAGATTGGCCTATGTTGATAGGATATATCGCATTAGCTTAAGACGTGAGTACAGGTATTAATGGATCCATTAAGCAGTAATATGGTTCTTGTTTAATCTCGTCGATGAAGTTAAGGCCTATGCAATTACTCTTTGTCGATATCTTCTGCTTAAATGGACTGCCAGCTGCTGAGATATGCTGCGTAAATGAGTCTTGTTAGCTAATGAATGGGGGAGTTTGATATAGATGATCTAAACATGGATAAATTTTTGTCGGTTAACCCTGCAGTTATTACATGTTGAATTTCGCGTTAAGGTTAAGTATTGCGCAGTTAGGTAAGTGATTGAGAACTTATTAAGATAAAGGCTTGATCAAGGCAATAGGTTAGGGGATAATCGCCCCGTTCTGACACATAAACGTTATATTTCATGTTTCAGAAGTCAATGGTGACCCTAGGGTCCCCCCGCAATGATAACTTGTGAACTCGGCCAGGCCTGGAAGGGAGCAACCGCAGCAAGTGACTCGTGTGCCGGGGTGTGGCTCTAGGGGAACCTCCAATATTCCCCCCAATGACTTACTCAACAGCATCAATCAATGCGCTTAATAAATACCTTAATAAGGCGACTATTGAATAATAAATCCCTATTAGTCTATTTCAACTCATACCTAAAGCACCAACTTAACTTATTAGTTGCCAGTTAAACATGGTTTCGCCATACCTTACTTTTCGCCAGTAAGTTCAGCTTCTTCTTGTAAGCGTTTTTGCAAATTCATTTTTAGAAATTTTCTTGAACGTTCCAGTGCTTCACTTATCTCAGTTTTCATCTGTTTGAGTTCTTGATAATTTTCAAAAAAATAGGTGTCGACTAAATGACGAATGTACCTAACCGGTAACTGATTCAATGTGACGCAACATAAATCGGCTAAGTATTCTTCTGGCAACTCGTCCATTAAGCCTTCATCTCTCAGCATTTCCATTAATAGAACTTCATAATAGTTTCGGATCTCTAATTGCATTATTACGCTCCATTGAGACGGTTCGATTTATCGACATTCACTTCGATGTCGAGAGTATTTTTTTACTCTGCTACAGCCATAATTGATTTGCTGCAATTAACAATTGGCTATGTCTGAGTGTTAATTCATCTTCATTACGACTATAGCCTCCACCTATAACCGCTGCAAGTGGGATGTTGTGCATTTTTGCGATCGATATGACTTGTTTATCTCTATCGAGAATACCTTGAGTCGAAATAGCAAAGTAGCCAAGGTCATCATGCTGATGAATATCGACTCCAGCATCATAAATGATCAGGTCAGGCTGATGCAGACGAATGAGGTAAGGCAATATTTGTCTTATGTGGTCAAGATAATCACTATCAGTACAGCCTTTATCGAGATCGATGTCGTGATCAGATTGCTGTTTTCTTGATGGGAAATTTTGCGCGCAGTGTATCGAACAACTAATGATGTCCGAGTGATCTTGAGTCAATGTGGCGGTGCCATCACCTTGATGCACGTCGCAATCAAAAATAAGTACTTTATCTGCTTTTTTAGCATCAATGGCCGATCTGGCCGCGATGACTAAGTCATTAAAGATGCAAAAACCACTGCCAAAATCGTAATGTGCATGGTGATAGCCACCAGTTAAATGAACCGCTATACCATGCTCAAGCGCTAGCTCAGCACACAAACGAGTTCCATTTACGGCGTGTAAAGTTCGCCTGACTAACTCATTGCTCCATGGGAAGCCGATACGTCTCTGGGCTTTGTGATCTAAGGTGCCATTAATAAATTGTTCTACGTACAGAGGACAATGAATGCCATACAGTATTTCTTTATCAATGGGCGAAGGAGTTTGGCGATACTGCTCAAATAACAATTGATGCTTGAGTGCATGCTGGTACAAATTATGATATTTGCTGGTTGGAAAACGATGAGTGCTAGGCAACGCCAGCTGTGAATAGCTGGCGTGATATACAAAGGGAATATACTTCAAGACTAGAGTTGCTTGATGGCCCAGCCCATAAACTCTTTACGGGTTTTATCATCGGCCTGTAACCACCAATACTGGAGCATTTGTTCTGCTTGGGCTGGGGTGGTTTTTTGAGCCGCTGCTGCAGGCACTGTTGCGATAACTGGTGCACTGATTGTTGTAGCCGATGCAACATCTGATTGAACTGTTACTGTTTGTGTAGGTTGAATACCGCTACCCGTTGCCGAAGCCGATAGGGTTTCAATATCATTTTGGTTTTTTTTGTTAAATAGGCTGGTAATAAATGAGTCTTCAGTAAAATTAGTTTGTTCAACGCTGTAAGTTACAGCCATATTATCTTGACGCTTAATGTTGATTTGTGGTTTTTTTGCAAATGCTTTTGGATTCTTAATCACGTCACCTTGAGCGGGTTGCAATAAGTACTGATGATCGCCATCCACCGTTAAGGTAACAATTAACGGGGTCGATTTTATAAACGTTTGACTATCGCTAAAGGAATCATCGACCACATCATGATAACGAATCGCAATCTTATGGGTGCCATTGGTTAAGGCTAAATCCGATTGGTGATTGAACATGCTCGTTTCAACTTCTGTACCATCAAGTGCAAGGTACTCAAAAGACATTGGGATGGTTAAATTAGCAGCTAATACCGATGATGATGTTAAACATGCCAAAAGCGCACTTGTTGTAAATAAAGATTTCATTGTTTCTCCTTAACGTGGGTAACTTTGGCGAGGTCTTTCAAAAAGTTGAATACGCTCTTCAATATAACTGGTTGCTTGTTTGCATTTCCCTAAGCGACGATGCATTGAAAGGATATCATTTTGCAATTTTATTTTGTCATTACTATGACAGAATTCAAGCGTTGCTTCCATTTGTTGTATTTTTTGCTCTATTTTTTTCGCCCAATTTAAATGTTTATTGAGTTCGGCATAGAGTTGATGGCTGTTTTGCATCACATTACTGGCTATCCAGCCAAAACCACTGTCTTGAATAGCTTGTTGTTGTTTTTTGGCATATCGAGCCCGATTACTGGCTTTGCGCTGTTGTTCGGATTTAAGATTGATATCTGTGGTGAGCAATGCTCTGCGCAAGGCACTAAATCTGTCTTGAATACGATTACAACTGAGTTGAATAACATTACCACCCAACTTAAGAAATAGTTGTTTTTCAAGTTGTTTAATGTCTTGGCGCAACTGGATGATGCAAGGGCTTAATTGAGCGCCTTGTTGAGCAAACAGTTGACTGTTAAAACGTTCAATGTCGATTAATGATTGTCGTTGTGACGGTGCTAAATTTTGGTCGTGGATCAACGCATCTTGCTCAAGTTGTGCAAGCTGCTGTTTTAACATTGAGACCAATTGTTGGGTGTTCATGCCCAGGCACTCCACGTAAGATGGACCGCTATCGACAATACCATAATAATAAATATTGGTTTAATAAAAGGTATTCCAAATCGAATCGCACTTCTTGCGCCGATAAACGAACCTGCCATCATGCATATCCCCATCCATAAGCCCAGCATCCATTGCACTTGACCCATCGATGCAAAAATGATTAATGCGGTGATGTTACTCACGGCTGTCATGACTCGTGCTAATCCACAACTCTGTAGAAGAGGCAGCTTATACAGCGAAATAGACGATACCTTCCAAAAAGCACCAATACCTGGGCCGGCAAAACCATCATAGCCACCTAAAATAAATCCTTGGCTAATTTGTTTGTACTTAGATGAGCTAAATTTTGGCGCGGGTATATTTTCTTGGCCCATCGCTTTGGGGCTAAATAAAGTATATATCGCGATACTAATAATGAGCAGTGGCAATATTTTATCTAACCATTGTGGGTCAATCAAAAACACTAAGCCACAACCCGCTATCGATCCAATAAGGGTAGCAAAAAAGCACGTTTTCCATAATGCGGGGGTAAACAATTGTTTTTTGTAGAAGGTGTAACTTGAGGTAAAGGAGCCAAAACAAGCTGCCAGCTTATTAGTTCCTAATGCTAGATGAGGCGGAATACCTACAGTCAGTAATGCAGGAATAGAAAGCAGCCCACCACCACCAACAATAGCATCAATAAAACCAGCAATAATACCGATGACCGCTAATACAGCCCAGTGGCTAGGGTCTAATAATAAATCCAACTCAATACCTATTCAATGACACGTCTAAAAGGAGGAAGGGCATCAATTAATGATTTGCCATAACGTTTAGTGACTAAACGACGATCTAAAATGGTCACACGACCATAATCTTGTTCTTTGCGTAGCAGTCGGCCACAACTTTGGACTAATTTACGTGAAGCATCAGGAATTGTCAGCTGTAAAAATGGATTACCGCCTTTTACTTTTAAGTATTCCGCGTGAGCTTGTTCAACCGGTGATGTCGGCACTGCGAATGGCAACTTTGTAATGATGAGATTTGTTAAATAATCACCGGGTAAATCAAGACCTTCAGAAAAACTGCCCGTGCCAAAAATAATACTCGGTAAGCCTTCATCACAGCGCTTTTTATGCTGTTCTAATATTTGTTGACGTGGAATAGCGCCTTGCACAAAAAGTTGCTCTTTAGAAATTTTTCCTTCAACTAATTCAACCACTTTGTCCATTTGCCAGTAGGAAGCAAACAGCACTAAGGTGGCCATTTCACCATCAATTAATGTCACAATATGCTGTGCCAGTTCTGCAGTGTAATTATCGTCGGTAGGTTCATTAACCATTTGAGGAATAAATAAGGTGGCATTATTTTCATAATCAAAAGGAGACAGTAAAGCTAAAAAACGACTGCCATCGTTGATTGATAATCCAATTTGGTGAGCAAAATGGTTAAAGCTATTTAATGCCCGCAGGGTGGCACTGCACAATACGACTCCAGCGGCTTTTTGCCACAGCATGGACTCAAGCATAAAGCCGACTTCTATAGGCGACGAACAAAATAGATAATCTTGCTGTTTGCCTGTTATTAATTCAGCCCAACGTGCCATTGGTGCGCCTTTTTTGCTGTCCTCTTTGGCCATCATTTTCCATAACTTATGTAAGTTATCTAGTCTTTGTAAGATGAAGCCTGTTTCAGACAGCAAACCTTCAGATTGATGCTTAGGGACTTCTCCATCCTTGATGGCTTCATTTAACACAGAAACGACTTTATTAAACTGCTTTACTGCAGAACCCGATGCCGTGGCCAGGTTTTCTGCCTGTATTAATAATGATGGCGGTAATTTGCCATGTTCAAACCGAAGCCGAGATTCAGGATTGGCAAATAGCTGCGGCTGAGTATCACAATAATGAGCCACTTGGGTGAGTAAATTAGTTAAATCTGTGGTGTGATCAAGCATCGCTTGCACTGGGGCAATAATATGGGTGGTTTTGAGCTGATTCTGCAGCTTAGAACAGGTCTTTGAGGCCTTTTCTAACCAATCACATGCTCCTCGCAATGTTGCTTGAGCACTGGAAAAGTCTCTTGCGACAATGGGGAGATGGTGAGCTTCGTCGATGACATAAAACATGTCTTCCGGTTCAGGTAAAATGACGCCACCACCAAGCTCTAAATCGGCAAATAATAGACTGTGGTTTACAATTAACACATCCCATGTGTCGACGTCTTCACGGGCTTTATGAAATGGACAATTATGGTGCGCAGATACTTGACGGTGGCAGCTGTGTTTGTCACAACAAATTTGTTGCCATAAAAAATCAGGGATAGGGTGTTTTAAAGTATCGATTTCACCATTCCAACGTTTTTGGTGGAAATCTTGATGAAGCTTTTGTAATTCATTAATTTGACTTTGATCGGGCTTAGTTTGCCACATAGCAATTTGCGAGCTGTCTTGTGCGCCGATCATAGCTTCAAGCTTGGCTAAACAGACATAGCGTTGACGGCCTTTTACCAGACCAAATTTAAAATCAATACCGGATTGCTGTAAAAAATATGGCAAGTCTTTATGCAGTAATTGTTCTTGAAGTGCTACGGTTGCAGTGGCAATGCAGACTTTCTTTTTCGTGGCAACGGCTAAAGGAATAGCGCCTAAAATGTAGGACAAGGATTTACCAATACCCGTACCCGCTTCAACCACAATAATCCGACGGTCTTTGTCATATTCACCTGCTAACGTTTTAGATATTTCCGCTACCATATAGTTTTGCTCGCGACGCGAGCGAAATTGCGGCATTGATGTGGCAATTTCTTTATAAATGGTACGAATTTGACTTTTTATCTTATCCGGTAGCATAGGAAGTATGATTTCTACATAGACTGAATTATGCTGTACATAATAACAGTCAATTAGCATGCCACGAAGTAATAAATCAAATTGAGTAAACTGGTGCAGGAATTCAAACCCGAAGTAAAGCCAACAAATAACCCGGCTACTGATCATAATGTTCAGGGACAAGTATTAACGCGCCATGCGATTTATCGACATGGGCAATTAGTCTTGCAATATTATATTAAAACCGCTCAGGGGCCTGTGCTAGCAGAGCTTTATCACAGTGAGGTGATATGTTTCTGTCGTCAGCAAGATGTTGATCTATTGAGCCCAAAAGTCGGTTTCGTCCTTAAAGCGGAATCAATATCACTGATGAGTTTTGCCCATGAACCGATTAGTGCATTGTATCTAAAGTCTAATACCCAGCTAAAATTAGTCAGTCGCATTGCTCAAGATATCGGTATTACCTTATTTGAAACCGATATCAGGCCAGAACAACGCTTTCTTATTGAGCGCTTTATCGCTTTAGACATTGAGTGTGTTGGTCGTTATCAAGATATGTATTCCGCTTCATCAATGCCAGTGTTATCGATTAATCGTGCCAGAAAAATACCTGCAGACCAAGTGGTTAGCATACCGCTTAAGATGATTTCGTTAGATTTTGAGTGCAGCTTTGCAGGAGAGTTATATTCTGTTGGTTTGTATGGCCGCGAATATCAATGTGTATTTATGGTTGGCGAGCCGCAAGCGGATTGTCATCAATTTATTACTTGGGTTAAAGATGAAGTTGAGCTGATACAGCGATTAATTGCGTGGTTTAGTGAATATGACCCCGATATTATTATCGGTTGGGCAGTGGTCACCTTCGATTTAGCTTTATTATATAAACGTTGCGTATTACATAACATCCCTTTAATCATTGGCCGTGGAAATAGCGAGTTAAGCTGGAAAGTAGCCGAAAAATATCGACCAGAAACCTTATCGCTCCCAGGGCGAGTGGTGTTGGATGGCATTGATTGGCTTAAAGCGGCTTTTTATCAATTTGATAGCTTTTCGTTAGAGTCTGTATCGCGACAATTATTGGCAGAAGGAAAAGCCATTGACCATGTTGAAAATCGTGGTCAGGAAATTACCCATTTATTTGAACAAGATAAAAATGCGCTGGCTTTTTATAATATTACCGATTGTCGCTTAGTCTGGGATATTTTTGAAAAAACCCAGTTATTAGACTTCGCACTTGAACGTGCCAAGTTAACTGGTTTGGAATTTGGCCGCGTTGGCGCATCAATTGCGGCATTTTATCACTTGTATCTTCCTCACTTACATCGAAGTGGGTTTGTGGCACCAGCACATCCTGCCAGTAATGGTTTAGAGAGTCCTGGTGGCTATGTTATGTCCTCTATCCCTGGCTACTATAAAGATGTTTTAGTATTAGATTTTAAAAGTCTATACCCATCGATAATCAGAACATTTCTGATTGATCCTAAAGGATTAGTCGAAGGCATGTATATAAATGATGTCACAGGTGACACAAACACAGTAGCAGGGTATTTAGGGGCTCATTTTAGTCGTAACTCGCCTATTTTACCGGCACTGGTTGCTAGTCTTGCAGAACAAAGAGAGTTAGCCAAAAGTGATAAAAATGCGCCTTTATCGCAAGCAATAAAAATTATTATGAACTCCTTATATGGAGTGCTCGGCTCTCGAGGTTGTGTTTTTCATGATGCAAAATTAGCCAGTTCAATTACCATGCGCGGTCACCAAATTATGAAACTGACTAAACAGTGGATAGAAGAATGCGGTTATCAGGTGATTTATGGTGACACCGATTCCACTTTTGTGTGGTTAGGCGATAATCATGGCATTACCGATATTCAAGCTGTGGGTAAGCACCTGTCGGTATCGATTACTCAGCGTTGGCTTCAATGGTGCACGCAAGAATATCAATTAGACAGTTATCTCGAACTTGAATTTGAAACACATTTCGAACAATTTATTATGCCCACACTAAGAGGCTCAGATGAAGGCAGTAAAAAACGCTATGTTGGTGCTGTATTAAATGAGGCTCAACAATTGCTATTAACCTTTAAAGGTATGGAGCAGGTAAGAAGCGATTGGAGTCCCATTGCCCGTAGGATGCAATACCATTTGTACGAACTGTTTTTTAAAGGCGAAGATGTGATTGATTACTTAACCAATGAGCTGGCAGCAATTAATCATGGAGCCAGAGACAATGAACTGATTTTTACAAAGCGCTTAAGACGTAATGTCGAAGACTATACCGCAAAATCATCACCTCATGTGAGAGCAGCTAAACAGCTTGCCGATATTCTAGGAGACAAAAACGTTACCCGAAAAGGCCAAAAAATCCGCTATGTCATGACCCTAACGGGAGCACAGGCCATTGAAGCCAAACCGACTAATATTGATTATGAATATTACATCAGTAAACAAATTCAACCCATCGCAGAACCCATCCTACAACTTTGTGGGCATTCTTTTGACTCACTGGTAAATAATCAACTGCTATTACTTTAATCTATTCATCTCAAATATTAGCTTGTCGCCACAAGACAACAGCATGCTTTTAGCTGGAATGGTTAAGTACTCTTCCATAAGAGAGATTAGGCTTTTTACATTTATCAAAAGTAATCCAGTTGATGAAATGTTAAATTATTATCCACATATCTCTTTTTATTAGTCGATAAGATTTTTATATTTGCTCCAAGTGATGAAAAAAGCTTACTTCGAACAAATGATAAATTAAAACATAATGTTAACTTTCTCCATTTAGATTTAGTAAAGCCTTACTTAAAAAGCTGTCAAACCTAGTCTATTGTTTTTTATAGTAAAAAAAACACCCTGTTCATAATTGTTAACAGTTGCTTTTGTTACATTTGATTAACTTTTGTGCTTACGGTTCATCAGTTGTTGATTAGTTGTTTCAAATGTGATTTTATTGCATCTGTAATTGGGCGGTTGTGATTGTTTTCTGTTGCATCCTCTCATTGAACTAACAACTAAAAAGTTGTTAGCATTATAAGAAAGACATAAAAAAGTCCAGGGAGATAGACAATGCATAAGAACGTATTAGCTAAATCAGTGCGCTTAGCACTGATCAGTGGTGCAGCAGCAGCTGCATTCGCTTCACCAGCAGTTTTTGCTGCTGATGAAGATGGCGCAAAAGTAGAACGTATTGAGGTTACTGGATCGCGCATTAAGCGTTCTGACCTTGAAGGCGCTTCACCAATTACGACTATTACAACTGAAGATATGAAGATGGAAGGTAACTTTACAGTTGCTGACGCACTTCGTAACAGTAACTTGAACTCTTTCGGTTCATTCTCTGAGCGTTCAGGTAGTTCTGCACAATCTCAAGCAACGATCGATTTACGTGGTGCAGGTTCAAGCCGTACTCTAGTACTTATCGATGGTAAGCGTTTCCCAGGTTCACCTACTCTAGGCGGTGCATCTGCTAACTTGAACGCTATTCCAATGGCCGCAGTAGAACGTATTGACATTCTGACTGACGGTGCATCTTCTACTTATGGTTCTGACGCGATTGCTGGTGTTGTTAACATCATCATGAAGAAGAATTATCAAGGTATCGAATTCAACGTTGGCGGTGGTTCTCGTGACCAAGACGGCGGATTAACAAGTAAAGAATTCTCTGTTGTTGCTGGTTATCAAATGGACAAAGGTAACATTACTTTCTCGTTTGACCACCAGGATCGTAAAGGTATTTCTGACGCTGACCGTCCATACACTGCAGCGAGCATGACAGATTTCAACGGCGACGGTGAAATCCAAGCTTATGAAGAAACTTCAGGTTGGAGTATTTATGGTGCAACTGTAGCTGCTCCAGATTTCTCTACTGCACAAGCATCATTATTATGTAATGACTTAGAAGCACAGTATGGTTCAGATGTATTCCAAACTGTTAAAGCTGACAATGATTGGGGTGGAGCTGGCTCTACTTATTGTATGTATGCTTTTGCTAACGTTTCTTATAACAAAGCATCTACAGAGCGTAATACTGTTTATGTTGATGCTAACTATGAAATTGCAGAAGACATTGAATGGTTTGGCCGTGTTATGGTTACTGCTGGTAACTCATTTGGTCGCTATGCGCCTCCAGCAGCAGCTTGGAATAGCATGGCAGCAGATAACCCACATAATCCATATGGTGAAGAAACTACTGGCTATTTCCGTTGGGTTGGTATCGGTACTCGTGACGGTAACGTTGACGATTACAACCAAGATTATTTAACTGGTTTGCGTGGTACGATTAGTGCACTAAACGATGCTGAGTGGGAATTTTACTACCACCACAACATCGCCGATAACAAGTCTATCGGTGAGTACTACTTAAGCTATGCTGGTCTAGCTTATAACCAAGCAAATGATATTGATTTAGGCTCTGAAGCTGGTATCAATAACATGAAAACCACAACCTTAACACAAGGTCGTGCTACATTTGATCAATACAGTGCTGGTATTGGTTTTGACGCGTTCGAATTACCAGGTGGTGCTGTTGCACATTACGTTGGTATGGAATATTTCGACCAACAATATAGCGAAGTGTATGACGCTCAGTCAGAAGCTGGCTTAGTTGGTGGTAGTGCTGGTAACTCTGCTGGTGGCGATCGTCAAGTATGGGCAATGTTCTATGAAGCGGTATTACCGTTAACAGATGACATTGAATTAAACCTTGCAGCTCGTTACGATGATTACAGTGATTTTGGTGATAACGTAGCACCAAAAGCTTCTGTTCGCTGGCAAGCTCTTGATAACGTTGTAGTACGTGCATCTTACTCTGAAGCGTTCCGTGCGCCTTCATTAGATCAGTTGTATGCAGCAACAACATTCAGTGCTGATACAGGTACCGATTATCCGTTCTGTGAATCTGCAGGTATCTCTGATGCAGATTGTAGTTCAAAACAGTATGATACTTATATTCGTGCTAACGATAGCCTAGGTCCTGAAACATCTAAGTATACTAACCTAGGTGTTGCATGGGATATCGTTGATGATATCGGTGTTAAGGTCGATTACTTTAACTTAAAAATTGATGACGTAATCAGTCGTCGTACAATTACCAACGTTATGCGTGGTATTGGTGCTGGTACTCTAGCAGAAAATGACACTTTCTATGTTAAACGTGCTCCAAATGGCGTTGATGGTTCATTAGGACGTGCTTTAGAAGTTGGTACTGGTTATGGTAACGGTGACAAATTAGAAATTACTGGTATTGACGTCGCGCTTAACGCTAAGTTTGAAACGGCAATTGGTGATATCGGCTTCAACTGGAACAACAGTTTCGTGCTAGATTATATCCAAGAAGTTGAAGGTGGTTCTGAAGCCGTTGACATCGCTGGTTGGAATGGTTCACCTGACTACAAGTCTAACTTTACCACTAACTACAGCATGGGCGATCACAGATTCTCATGGAACATGAGCTACACAGCATCTACTTATGAAGATGATGATACTGGCCATTTAGATTCTTGGTTAATCCACAATATCAGCTACGTGTATGATGCAGGTAACTATGGTTCATTGTTATTAGGTGTTAACAACCTAACAGATGAAGATCCAGTACTGAGTTCTGTTGGAATATACGAAAACCCTGATCTATATAACAACTACGGTCGTGAATACCGTGCAAGTTATACTCTTAAGTTCTAATATTTAATTAGACATAAGACAAGAGAGGCTCCTTCGGGAGCCTTTTTATTTAGTTTATATTTACCCATGGTATTTTTGGCTTAGCTGTTTAACTCATAATGGAAAATAATTCAGATATCAATATTATTCCTTGTGAGTATATTTATGTGAAGGTTAGGTATCGTTGGCTTGAGTTAAACTCATTTTTATCAATTTATCTCATCCTGAGTTGAGATAATTAAGCAATACATTGTCATTAATTAAGGAGAATCAATGAATAATCACTGGAGTGAATATTGGCAGCAAGGACACACCACGTCATTCGGTGAGGCTTTATCTGGTAATTATGACGGCATATTGAAAAGTGTGTGGAAACCGATTTTTAATGGTTTAACTGAAAAATTTTTAGTTGTCGATGTTGGTACTGGTAATGGCTCATTACCTCTGTTACTTCGCGATGAATTATTAACCAGTGAATTAACCGGTAAGGTTGTTGGTGTCGATTTAGCAGAAGTTAGTTTAGCTAGCTCTGAAAACCAAAATAATCATAATATTGATATCGCCTTGATGTCTAATACTCGCTGTGAACAGCTCCCATTTGAGGCAAACTCCGTAGACCTTTATATATCCCAATTTGGTTTTGAGTATTCAAATGTCGAAAAATCTCTTCAAGAAGCAAATAGAGTCATAAAAAGTGATGGTCAGTTTGTTATTGTGTTTCACCATAAACGTTCGATGATCCTCAATCGAAACCGAAGAATTTTGAATTTAATACAGAAAAAAGAAGTCAATTTGCTTATAGACTGTTTAGTCAAAATGGCTAATGCAATGGGCAATGTCAATAATTCGAAAGATGTTGATCGTATTAAAAAAGATCCACAATGTGAGAGCGTTAGAACAGAAATCAATCAATTGATTAAATCGCTAGTAATGTTTGATGACGCGGCAGCTCAAGATTGCGAGTTGATGCGCTTTGTGGCTCAATTTTTTAAAAATGGATTATTCTGGCCTGTTACAAAAAAGTTAGAGTTTATTGAATTTATTACAATACAAATGGATACGTTAAAATTACGTTTAACTGAATTGGTTGATGCATCTTTTGATGAATCAAAGTTAGCTATTTTTTTGGAAAAACTACAGCTCAATAATATGACGTTAAATGAACTTAAAATACTTAAGAATGATCAAGATGAAGTATTAGCTTGGTATTTGCATGCTTCAAAATTATTTTCATAATTAGAAAAAAGGTGAGGTTACAATAAAGTAACTTGGCCATTACTTTGTAAGCTATTGAATAAAAACAAATAAAAATTATCCCTTAACACTTAATTACTACATAATCATCTTGCACATGTTTAATTATTAACCTTTCATCAACATTCGCTCCTATAACGGCTCTTTCTACTAGTTTTTAAACTTTTCAAATGTTGACATAGGTCAACATTTTGTGGAATGATGCTAATGGGTCTGCGCCTTAATAGGTGCAGAAAAAGGAAGAAAAACTAACAATCACAAGAAAAAGACGTACTTAGTTGAAGTAACATTGATCACAATTTTAGATCATCGCTATTTCACAAAGTTGAACTTTTTAATTCACTTCAAATTGGTTGGGAACTATGTCCAAGGTAAGCAATAGAACAAAAATCGCTACTGCACTTGTTGGCGCTCTGGCTTTAGCTAGTAGCAACTTCGTTGTTGCAGATCCTCTAGCTGACGTTCAAAAAGCGGATAGTAGCCTTAATGCTGCTTCTGCTGCGTCACAACAGAAAGTCGACAAATATTTTGACCAAGCACAAGACATGCTTTTTGAGTATGGCAGCGTAGCTGATGAGCGTGAATCATTGAAAGCATACAATGATTACGTTGCAGGCTTGGTAGCTGATCAACAAAATTCACTTGATTTAATTCAAACTGATATCAATGGCGTTGATAAACTTCGTCAAGGTGTTGTGCCATTAATGTTTAAAATGGTCGATGCTCTAGAACAGTTTGTTAATTTAGATTTACCTTTTAATACGGAAGTTCGTCAGAACCGTGTTAAAAATCTAAAAGATATTCTTAATACTGCAGAAGTTACATTGGCAGAGAAATATCGTCTAATCCTTGATGCTTATAGCATTGAGCGTGAGTATGGTAATTTCGTTGCTGTACATACCGGTAAGCTAAGCCTTGACGGCAAAGAAGTGCTAGTTGATTTCTTTAATTTAGGCCGCGTTGCACTTTACGCACAAAGCTTAGATCAAAAAATAGCATGGATGTACGATGCTGATGCTAAGTCTTGGAACAAGTTAGACGACAGCTATCTACGCGACATTACTAAAGGTATCCGTATTGCTCGTAAGCAAGGCGCATTAGACCTATTCGCATTACCAATTCCTGCTGCGGAGACTGCACAATAATGAAGAAGTTAATTACATCAGTGCTAGTGGCTGCAACTTTCTCTTTAACGGCTGGTATGGTTTCTGCTGCAGATGCACCAAAAACCATTGATCAACTATTACAACAAGTTAAAGTTGATCGCGCTAATGAAGGCAAAACAAACGCTAAGCGTGAACAAGAGTTTCAAGCTGAACGTGGTGATAAAGCTGAATTACTTAAGCGCGAGAAAAATGCCCTTGCTGCTGAAAAGCAACGTGGTAAAGATTTAAACCAAGCATTTTTAGATAACGAGCGTAAAATTGCTCAGTTAGAAGAAGACTTAAAAACCGCACAAGGTGACTTAGGTGAGATGTTTGGTGTTGTTAAAGGTGAAGCCGGTGATTTCGCTGGTAAGCTAGCAGCATCTAACATTAGTGCTCAGTATCCAGGTCGCGATGCTTTTATTGCTGAACTTGGTGCGCGTAAGTCACTACCTAAAATTGAAGAGTTAGAGCAGTTTTGGGAAGCTCAGCTTTTTGAAATGGTTCAATCTGGTAAAGTTGTTAAATTCCAAGGTGACGTTACCGCGATCGATGGCAATGTTGAGACCACTTCTATTCACCGTGTAGGTCCTTTCAACTTAACTGCTGATGGTAAATATGTTGTTTACAAGCCAGAACTTGGTTTAATTCAACAGCTATCACAACAGCCAGAAGGTTACCAAGTTAGCGCAGTTGGTACATGGGAAGACACCACTTCAGGTGTAGCTCCTTTCTATATCGATCCTGCTCGTGGCGTGTTATTGAATATTTTCACTAACAAAGCTAGCTTAGAAGATCGTTTAGAAGCCGGTGGAACTATTGGTTATATCATTCTTGCTTTATTAGCATTGGGTGCATTAATTGCTATTGAGCGTCTAGTGACTCTTACTATCATTGGCGGAAAAGTTAACAGCCAACGTAAGAACATCGAGAAGCCTGGTAATAACGCTTTAGGTCGCATCTTAAAAGTGTATCAATCAAACAAAGATGTTGATGTTGAAACACTTGAGCTGAAACTTGATGAAGCGATATTAAAAGAAACACCTGCTTTAGAAGCGCGTATTTCTATCATCAAAGTTATCGCAGCTATTGCTCCTATGATGGGTCTATTGGGTACTGTTACCGGTATGATCGCAACCTTCCAATCAATTCAATTATTCGGTACTGGTGACCCTAAATTGATGGCTGGTGGTATTTCAATGGCGCTTATTACGACTGTTCAAGGTCTTATCGCTGCATTGCCTCTAATGTTATTACATGCAATCGTAGTGGCTCGTAGCAAGTCTATTGTTCAAGTTCTTGAAGAACAAAGTGCTGGTATCATTGCAGAACATGCTGAGAAGAGGGCTGACTAATGATGCTAATCCTGATGGACGTATGGGATTCCGTCAGGGGCTTCATGGCCTCCGGAGGCGATGTCCTCTGGCTGGTTGCAGCTGTGCTATTCCTAATGTGGGTGTTAATGCTTGAGCGTTACTGGTATCTCAACTGGATATCACCAAAACAACATCAAGCCGTTATCGCGTCATGGGAAGCAAGAGAAGAAACGACTTCTTGGCATGCTCACCGTATCCGTGAAGCTTGGTTATCCCAAGCGAAGCAAGATTTGAATGCACGTATGCTGTTAATCAAAACCTTAGTAGCCATTTGTCCAATGATTGGTTTATTAGGTACTGTAACCGGTATGATTTCAGTATTCGATGTGATGGCAGTTCAGGGGACGAGTAATGCTCGTTTAATGGCCGCTGGTATCTCTATGGCCACTATGCCAACTATGGCAGGAATGGTTGCAGCTCTATCGGGTGTATTCTTTAGCACTCGTTTAGACTCAAAAATGAGAATCAGTTTAGAAAAGCTAAAAGACAGCATGCCTCACCACTAGAGAGAGATTGAACATGGCACGTAAGAAGCATTCCAGTATGGAAGAGGAAGCGCAGATTGATATGACCCCGATGCTAGACATCGTGTTTATCATGCTGATCTTCTTCATTGTAACAACATCGTTTGTTAAGCCATCAGGCTTAGACTACAACAAGCCTAAAGCGTCACAGGCTACGTCTAAACCATCGGCAAACATCTTTATTGGCATCAGCAAAACTGGCGTCATTATGATGGAAAACCGTCAGGTTGATATCGAGCGTGTAACTGCAAACGTAGAGCGTATGTTAGCGGAAGCACCAGAAGCAGCTGTATTGATTCAAGCAGACAAAGACGCTTTACATGGTTTAGTCGTTAAAGTGCTTGATAATGTTAAAGCTGCCGGTATTGACAAAATTTCAGTATCAGCGGGGAATGAGTAATATGCTAAGAGCACTCGTATCAATAATCATTGGTGCTGCAGTGACTTTTGGGCTGTTTGCTTTCATGGCTTTCCTAGTCGGCGGTGGCGCACAACGCAACGGCGACTCAGTGGAATCCCCTGTTATTGAAATTACGATGGATAAACAGGATTCGAAGGCACAGAAAAAACCAAGGGTTACACCTAAGCCACCTCCACCACCGGAGCAGCCACCGAAGCCGGATACTACTCCGCCAGATTCATCAACTAATATTGACACTAATATGGCGTTCAATATGGGTGGTATCGAAGCTGGTGGACCAAGTACAGGTTTTAAACTTGGCAATATGATGACCCGTGATGGTGATGCTACCCCTATCGTTCGTATTGAGCCACAGTATCCAATTGCTGCTGCTCGTGATGGTAAAGAAGGTTATGTTCAACTTTCATTTACGATTAACGAACTTGGTGGTGTTGATGATGTTTCTGTCATCCAGGCTGAACCTAAACGTTTATTCGATCGCGAAGCGATTCGCGCATTGAAGAAATGGAAATATAAGCCAAAGATCGTTGATGGCAAGCCATTAAAACAAACCGGTATGACAGTTCAGCTTGACTTCACACTAGAGAAAGGGAGGTAGATAATGCGTAAAGTTACTAGTATCGCTACAGCGTTATTACTTTCAGTCTGTGGAAGTGCACTATTGTCAAACTCTGTAGTGGCTGCTGAAAAGTGTGAAATTGATAAACGTCAATCTCGTGCTGTTGGCGAAAGCGCTGCAAAAAAAGTTCAAAAATCTTTTGAAGCATACACTGAAGGAAATTTAGACCAAGCTATTTCAATTTTGCTTGAGGCTAATGCTAAAAACGATTTCGATAAAGCTTATGTCGATCGTATGTTAGGTAACTTCTATGCCGAAAAAGGCCAGATGAAGACAGCAATCAAATATTTAAAGACTGCTGTTGACGCTGATATTCTTGGTGGTACCGATCATGCTGCAACAATGCGTTTGTATGCTGATTTATTACTCCAGGAAAAAATGTTTAAAGAGGCTATTCCTTACTACTACAAGTGGATGGATTTTACCTGTAAGGCTGATTCGCAAATGTATCGCCGTATTGGTATTGCCTACACTGAGTTAAAAGATTGGAATAAAGTTCTTCAAGTATCTGACAAAGGTTTATCTTTAGCTGAATCGCCTGACAAGGGCCTATATCAGATGAAGTTAACCGCTTACTTTAACCAGAAAAAATACAAAGAAGCCGTAAAAGTATTAGAAACTATGGTGCCTTTGTTCCAAGACGATAAACGTCTCTGGGTACAGTTAGCTCAGTTTTACTTAATGACTGAAGATTATGATAAGTCACTTGCAACATATGATTTAGCCTATAAGAATGGCTTTTTAGAGACAGACAGTAACATTACCCGTTTGTCTCAGTTGTTAGCACAAAAAGGTTCGCCTTACAAAGCTGCTACCATTTTCGAAAAGCATTTAAAGTCTGGTCTTATTGTTGAAAACGAGAAGAGCTTATCAACTCTTGCTGGTTTTTATCATAATGCTAAAGAGCTAAAAGAAGCCGCTTTCTATTATGGAAAAGCCGCTGCCGTTAGTAATAAGGGTGATTTGTATTTAAAACAAGGTCGCATTCTTGCTTTAGATCAAAAGTTCGATGACGCTATTCCTGTGTTTAAAAAAGCACTTGATGCAGGCATCGATAATCCGGGTGAAGCTCAGTTTGAGCTAGCTTTAGCATACTTAAGCCTGAAAAAGTACAAGTCTGCTTATAATCGTGCGGTGCTTGCCGCGAATGATAAGAAGACCGAACGTAGTGCTAAGAGCTATATTTCTTACATCAAAGAAAAAGCTCGGATTCACAACGTAGCGCTTTAATTTAAGCTCGCAAAAAAAGCCCCTTCTAGGGGCTTTTTTATTAGCTATTAAAAAATATTAAATCAATTGGTTATGTATTTGAAATGGTTTTTATTCCGATGTTTAGCGGTCTGTTATCATAGTTGTAAATGCATATCAGTACATATTCACTACCGATTAATTGTTAGTTTGTGTGTTTTTAGTGAAGTTTAGTTTCTTGTCGAGCAAGCCAAAGTTACAATGACATTATTGTACAAGGTTAATAATGTTGTTTAGATTAAAAACTGTACTGTGATACATCGTCATCTTTATATTAAGCCTTTGACCTTTTAAGGATAACAAGGCGTGAGTTAATTTGTGTTTAAGGAATAATAAAAATGAATAAAACATTGTTGGCGTTAACTGTGTCCTTACTCCTAGCTACTCAAGGTTGTTCTGACAATTCAACGGTTACGTCTGTATCTAAAACCACTTCAGAGCCTAGCGCAGCCGTTATGCCTCAATCTGTCTCTGAGCAGTATTTAGCTATGGTAGATAATTTTTTTAATGATCAACTTAAGCTTGAACCAATTTATGCCACTTTTGTAGGCGTAAATGATTATAACGATCAATTTGGTGGTGCATTAACTGATGAATACTTAAAGGCTCGTCATGAGTTGAATAGTCAATATTTCAGTCAAGCCAAAACTATTGATGTTGATAAGCTTCCTGCTTCACTTAAACTCAGTTACGACATGTTTATCTACGATCGAAATATGGAGCTTATTGGCGAAACTTATCCTGAATATTTCTTACCAATTAACCAGTTTTATAGCACAGTATTTACTATGGTTCAGTTAGGAAGTGGTGAAAGTGCTCAACCATTTAAGACGGTAAAAGATTATCAAAATTGGTTGGCTCGTTTACGTGGATTTATTAACTGGACCAAGCTTGCCCAACAACGAATGGACGAGGGCATCGCTAGCAAAGTCGTATTACCACGAGTACTTGTGGAGCGCATCATTCCTCAGTTAGATGCTCAACTTGTTACGGATGCACAGAGTAGTATATTTTATTCACCGATAAACTTGCTACCAGATGATTTTACTGCGGAACAAAAATCACAACTTACTACTGAGTATACTCAACTCATCAATGCCGAATTATTACCTGCTTTAACTCAGTTGCGTGATTACGTAAAGAATGATTATTTACCAAACTCCCGTGCTTCTGATGGTTGGTGGGGATTACCTAATGGTAAAGACTGGTATCAGCATTTAGCCAATAGTCACACAACTACCACTTTGCCTGTCGATGAGATACATCAAATTGGATTATCTGAAGTTGCGCGTATTTTATCCGAAATGGACAAAGTTAGAGTACAAGTTGGTTTCAGCGGTGATCTAAAGGCATTTTTTGCCTCTTTATCTTCAGAACCTCAGTATTTCTTTACAGATAGACAAGATTTAATTGATGGTTATATGACCATTAAAAATAGAATTAATCAGGTGTTACCGCAGTATTTTAATGTGATGCCAAAGGCCGATTATATTGTTAAACCAGTAGAAAGTTTCCGTGAACAGTCGGCAGCAGGTGCATCATATGAATCTCCTGCTGTGGATGGCTCTCGTCCGGGGATCTTTTATATCAATACTTATAACTTAAAAGCGCAGCCGAAATGGGGAATGACAACCCTTTCTTTGCATGAAGCTTCACCTGGTCACCACTTTCAGATTTCAATTAAGCAAGAGTTGACCGAGGTGCCGCAATTTCAACGCTTCCAAGGTTATACTGCGTTTGAAGAAGGTTGGGCACTGTATTCAGAGTATTTAGGTGTTGAAATGGGCCTCTTTAACGACCCTTATCAGTATTTCGGTAAGTTATCAGATGAAATGCTTCGAGCTATGCGATTAGTGGTTGATACAGGTCTTCATGCCAAAGGTTGGAGTCGTGAGCAAGCTATTCAATACATGATGGACAACTCACCAATGGCAGAGTCCGATATCATTGCTGAAGTAGAGCGTTATATGGCAATTCCTGGTCAAGCCTTATCATACAAAGTGGGGCAACTGACAATTTTAAGATTGCGTGCTGATGCCGAAAAAGCGCTTGGCGACAAGTTTGACCTTAAAGCTTTTCATGACCAGTTGTTAACGTCAGGTTCTTTACCTATGGCGGTGATGGAAAACAAGATTGCTGATTGGATTGAATCTGAATCAACCAAATAATGTTGCACAAGTTTGGTGACTAAATGGTGTCATCATTTTGTCATTATGTTAGTGTTATTTTTTAGTAGATATTACATTTATAGGAGCCATATCATGGTACAAGCAACAGCTAGACACTTACTTGTGAGTAATCAGGAACAATGTGAAACACTTAAGCAACAGATCGAAGCCGGCGCCGATTTTGCTGAGATTGCTAAGGCAAACTCTTCTTGCCCGTCTGGAGCACAGGGTGGTGATTTAGGTTCTTTCGGTCCTGGCATGATGGTCAAAGAATTTGACGAAGTAGTGTTCAGTGCGCCGTTAAATGTTGTTCAAGGACCTGTAAAAACTCAATTTGGTTATCATTTACTTGAAGTGACTAGTCGCGCCTAGTGTGTATTAATTAAGTATCAAAAATGGCAGCCTAGGCTGCCATTTTTCTTGATAAGAAATAGAGGGTGTATGGACATAAATCTTTTTAGCGATCGGTTGATATTACGAAATTTACAAACGAAGGATTGGCCGAACTTTCTTCGCTTGCACCTCGATAAAGATATAAATCAATATATTCGCCTTATTGAATCTGAGTCAGATATCGTTGCTAAATTTGAGCAACGTAAAGCCGCTTGGCAATTTGAATCTGGTGAATGGTTATCTCTGGTCATTGAGCAGATCGACACGAATGAGTTTGTCGGCCTTATTGGCTTTCGATGTGATGATGCTCAATTAAACAGAGCTGAGGTGGGTTACCTTATTGCGCCAGAAAAGCACGGTTTTGGATTCGCTACTGAAAGCTTGCGAGCCGTAACCGACTGGGGAGCTTTGCAATTTAATATGCATAAATACATCGGTATTTGTGACCAACACAATACCGCTTCACGTAGAGTCCTTGAGAAAGTCGGTTTCATTCTTGAAGGAACGTTAAGACATAATAACTGTATTGATCAAATATGGTCAGATGATTGCTACATGGGATTGTTGACAGCGCAAAGAGAGTAACGCTTTTACTCATCGCGTCTTTAAATAAAATTAAATCTTCTTGGTACTATATTCTAGCGTGCATTTGTCACATAATACGTAATACAACTGAAAACTATTCTCGTTAACAAGTGAAACTTTGATCTAGATTTGAGTTTGACTGGTTCAGTTCAGATAAAATTTTTAGCGTTATTAATGTTGTTGAAGGTAGTGTTACATGAAGCTGAGTGAACTTAAGCCAGGTGATCAGGCAATTATCTCTGAAATCGGTCAATTAACTTTACCGCAAACGGTTAAACGTAAATTGTTATCCATGGGCATTACTCCCAACACTCGTTTTCATTTTATTCGCCGTGCCCCTATGGGCTCGGGTGTTGAGTTAGATTTACGTGGCAGTAAACTATGTATGCGTTGTGATTTAGCCGATATTATCGAGGTAGTTCTAAAAAATGACTAAACAATTTCATTGTGTCACTGTGGGCAATCCAAACGCGGGTAAATCGACTCTTTTTAATGCCCTTACTGGCGCTAGCCAGCAGGTGGGTAATTGGTCCGGTGTTACCGTAGAAAAGAAGACTGGGAAGTTTAGTGACTCTGGTATAGATATTTTTCTCACCGATTTACCCGGTATTTATGATTTATTACCAGCCGGAAATAGTTGTGATTGTTCACTCGATGAACAAATTGCGCAAGCGTATCTTTCAAACCAACAAGTGGACGCTATCATCAACTTAGTTGATGCAACCAATGTTGAGCGTCATCTGTATTTGACTACCCAATTACGTGAGTTAGGCATTCCTATTATCGTTGTCATTAATAAAATTGACGCAGCGAAAAAGCTGGGGATTAACATTAATGTTGACGACATGTCGGTCCGCCTCGGTTGTCCTGTCATTGCAATTTGCTCTCGAAATCAAGCCGATGTTAAGCATCTACAAACTGAACTATTGTCATTATTGAAAAAAGGTAATACCGCAGCATCTTTATTATTGCAGTATCATGCTGATATAGAAGCAAGTGTTATTGCTTTACAGATACAAAATGATGCACAAGGACTTGCAGAGCTAAGTCGTGGACAAGCACTGGCTATTTTAGCTAACAGCCATGGTAATGACTGTGGTTCCAGTGAAACCCAATTACATGACACGGTAAGACAATGTACTCAACGGGTTGAACAAGCCGGTCAAGACATCGATATTATGATCGCCACCACCCGTTATGATTTTGTTCAACAGGTGTTTGAGGCATCAGTAAGTACCGGCACACATGTTAGTGTCACCGATAGGCTTGATAAAGTCGTGTTACATCCACTGCTGGGTATCCCTATCTTCTTGTTTATCATGTACCTAATGTTTTTATTTAGTATTAATGTTGGTAATGCATTTATTGATTTCTTTGATATTACTGCTGGCGCTATTTTTGTGGATCATTTTGGTGCCTTGTTGTCGTCAATAGGCTCGCCAGATTGGATTGTAACCATTTTGGCTGGCGGCGTTGGCCAAGGTATTCAAACTGTTGCGACCTTTATTCCTGTTGTTGCGGCACTATTTTTGGCTCTCTCGGTACTTGAAGGCTCAGGCTATATGGCTCGAGCAGCTTTTGTTGTTGATGGTCTAATGCGTCGCATTGGTTTACCGGGTAAAGCTTTTGTGCCTATGATTGTTGGTTTTGGTTGCTCGGTGCCTGCCATTATGGCAACGAGAACCTTAGGCAGTGAGCGTGAACGTATCGTTACTGGAATGATGGCGCCATTCATGTCTTGCAGTGCTCGGCTACCGGTTTATGCATTATTTGCCGCGGCATTTTTCCCGCAGTCTGGTCAAAATTTAGTATTTTTACTGTACATTATTGGTATTTTTGCCGCGATTGGTACTGGGTTATTATTACGAAAAACAGTTTTGCCTGGAACCAGTAGCGCTGTTGTCATGGAATTGCCAAGTTATGAAATGCCTAAATCTAAAGCGGTTTTCTCTCGCACCACGAAACGCACTAAAAGCTTTATTATGGGCGCAGGTAAAACTATCATTATCGTCGTCACACTGCTTAACTTTATCAATGCTATCGGTACTGACGGCTCCTTTGGACATGAAGATAGTAAAGAATCTATGCTCAGTGTTGCCAGTCAACAAATTACCCCATTGTTTAGGCCTATGGGAATAGAGCAAGATAACTGGGCGGCAACTGTAGGTATTATCACCGGTATTTTTGCTAAAGAAGCTGTCGTCGGTACATTGAATAGTTTATATAGCAATGATGAAGGCGAACAAGTTGAACTGGTTTCAATTTGGGATAGCGTCAAAATAGGTTTAGCCACTATTCCTGCAAATTTACTTGGTATTGAGGCTGGTGATCCATTATCGATTGCTATCGCGGGTATTAGTGATTTAGATGAAGCTGCCATCGCATTATCTGTTGACTCTACGACCTTCAGTGCGCTGCAAACGGGCTTTAAAAGTCAGATAGCGGCGTTCTCATACTTGTTATTTATTTTGCTTTATACCCCGTGTGTGGCGGCTATGGGAGCTTTGGTGCATGAGTTTGGTACCAAATGGGCGCGTTTTGCTGCTATTTGGACATTCTCATTAGCCTACGGCTCAGCTACAGTTGTATATCAAGGGGCTACCTTTACTCAGCATCCTCTGCAATCTGCCAGTTGGATCGGCTTTTTCGTTATGGCTTTGATTGGTTTTTATTTTTGGTTAAACAAAAAGGGCAGAAAGGCTCAACAAATTATTCCTGGAATACGCATTATCACTGAGTAGTTAAGCTAAAACGTTTTGATTTACTCGATAAACCCAGCAAAGCTGGGTTTATTTGCTTTATCGGGTTAACTTTTTCAAGCCTAGGAGTTGTAACTACATAAGATCTGTAGGATCATCTATTTTTATTCATATTGCCATTGTGCGCCAAGAGGAATTCCATGAGTCATATGGACACTGAAGTACGTCCAAGTAACTTCATTCGTAATATCATAGACGAAGACCTAAAAAGCGGTAAGCACAGCCAAGTACATACACGCTTTCCACCGGAACCAAACGGGTATTTACATATTGGCCATGCTAAATCTATTTGCTTGAATTTTGGTATCGCAAAAGATTACCAAGGTCAATGTAACTTACGTTTCGATGATACTAACCCTGAAAAAGAAGATATTAACTATGTTAAGTCTATTCAGGAAGATGTGCGTTGGTTAGGGTTTGAATGGTCTGGCGATATCCGTTATTCATCAAATTATTTTGACCAATTACATCAGTATGCCGTTGAGTTAATCACCAAAGGTCTCGCTTATGTTTGTTTCTTAAATGGGGAACAAACCAGAGAACATCGTGGTACCTTAAAAGAGCCGGGTAAAAATAGCCCTTATCGTGATACTAGTGTTGAAGAGAACCTCGCATTATTTGAAAAAATGCGTCTAGGCGAATTCAAAGAAGGTGAATGTGCTCTGCGCGCAAAAATAGACATGGCATCGCCATTTATGTGCATGCGCGATCCTATTATTTACCGTATCCGTTTTGCTCACCATCATCAAACAGGTGATAAGTGGTGCATTTATCCAATGTATGACTTCACCCATTGTATTTCTGATGCGATCGAAAATATCACCCATTCGATTTGTACGTTAGAGTTCCAAGATAACCGCCGCTTATATGACTGGGTACTGGATCATTTAGATGATTTTCAAGCACCAAACCGTACTCGTCAATATGAGTTTTCGCGTTTAAATCTTGAATATACTCTGATGTCTAAACGTAAATTAAACGATTTAGTTACCCGTAACTTAGTCGACGGTTGGGATGATCCGCGTATGCCAACTATCGCTGGCCTTCGTCGTCGTGGCTATACTCCTGCATCAATTCGAGAGTTTTGCTTGCGTATAGGCGTTACTAAACAAGAAAACTTAGTCGAAGTAGGCATGCTAGATGCGTGTATCCGTGAAGAGCTTAACGAACATGCCCCTCGTGCAATGGCTGTTTTAAGACCGATTAAAATCGTGATTGAAAACTATCCTAATGCACAACCAGAGGCCATTAAGGCGCCTGCTCATCCTAATAATGAGGCTATGGGCACTCGTGAGTTATTTTTTGGCAAAGAACTTTTTATTGATGTAGAAGATTTTAAAGAAGAGGCTAATAAGCATTTCAAACGTCTTGTACTCGGTAAAGAAGTCCGCCTACGTAATGCTTACATCATCAAAGCTGAACGTTGTGATAAAGATGCTGATGGCAATATCACTACCGTTTATTGTAGTTACGATGCAGATACTTTAGGTAAAAACCCTGCCGATGGCCGTAAAGTTAAAGGCGTGATTCATTGGGTTGACGCGGCAACGGCGAAACCAGCTGAGTTTCGTATCTATGATCGTCTATTTACCAAAGAAAATCCTGCGACGTTTGAAACTGTCGATGAGGTCATTAATCCACAGTCTTTGGTGGTGTTAAATGGCCTAGTGGAACCTAGTTTAGTCAATGCTCCTGCTGAGAAATCTTATCAGTTTGAACGAGAAGGCTATTTCTGCGCAGACAGCAAAGACTCCAGCGCTGATCACTTAGTATTTAACTTAACGGTACCGTTAAGAGATACCTTTGCTTAATGAGTGATGAATGATACAAAAAAGGCGCCTTAAGCGCCTTTTTGTTATCTTTTAACTAAATGATTATTGCATCATTGGGCCTAAACCAATACTCCATAAAATGACACTACTTGCCATCAGTGCAACCAGCAATACTAAGCCTGCTGTAACAACTGAGCTGGCATAAATAAAACCTTTTTCTTCAGGTATATTCATAATGATGGGCACTCCTGCATAGAGCAGATACACCGAATAGGATAATCCGATTAATCCAATGACCATTATGAACCATAATACAGGATAGAGTGCTGCAAGACCGACCATGAATAAGGGGGTTGCAGTATAGGAAGCCAATTCGAGCGCTTGAGTATAGGTTGGATCTGCATCAAATGTTCTACCCATCCAAAAAGCTAAGTAGGCGAGAGCCAGAACGCCAATAATTAAGCCAAAGTACATCGCAATTGACATTAATAGTGCGCTTTGTGATGTCAGAAATAGTGGTTCTCCGACGCCTGGATGCCACCCAATATGAGCCGTTGCAAAATAAGCACAAACGGCAGGAATGAGCGCAATAAGCAATATATGACTCAAGCTGCTTTTCAATGCTTCATGATTTTTTTCAATTGTTTGCCACTCTTTTTTCGGATGAGTGTAAAGCCCCATTAAGTGATTCAATACCATTATCGTTATCCTTGTTTAGCATTTTTGACCTAGCTCGCCAAACAACGACGAACTGACTACAGCTTTTTATCCATCGCCTTAATCAGTCCACATCAACTTAACAACCTATTTTGTATTGGCAGTAAACTCATTCCATCGTTGCCAATATCTATGTTGTTCAGTTATGACCCTATCCCACACTAGAATCATCATTTAAGGTGATCGATTGCATCTGTTATAAAAGCGTTAAATTAGATGCTTAGCTTATTTATTGAACATAAATAGACTTTCGTCAAGGAGTATTACGTTTTTGGCTTCAGAAATGATCACTCTACAGGTAAACTGAGCGTAGATTCTTGACTGAGTTATTCATTCTATGCAGCAATTACTTGCGCCAATTCATGACTTTTTAGGTTGTGAGACCCCAGACCTTTGGGTTGAAAAAGCAAAACAACCGTCGCAATTAATCCCATTGCTTATTGACCATTGCAACTGCGAGCTCAAAGCTGCGCAAACAGCTATTTTAATGATCCGCAAATATGCGATTGATAAAAGTAGCGCTCATCTATTAAAGGCTTGGGCAAAGCCCTACGAGGATTTTGTTTACCAACAAGACCGTGACGCACATGCCTTTTTGGCTCGCGATAGTAAAAAGAATGATATCACTAGTGAATTAGTCGCCAATGAGCACTTAGCTTATAGTGCTGATGTCATGAGTAAAATGGTGCGCCTGATCAAAGAAGAGTTCCATCATTTTGAACAAGTACTACAGATTATGACGGCACGAGGTATTGATTACAGTAATATTCGCGCAGGGGGTTATGCCAGGCAATTGATCATTCATGTGCGAACCCATGAGCCACTGACCATTATTGATAAATTAATTATTGGGGCGTTTATTGAAGCGCGTTCGTGTGAGCGATTTGCTAAAATTGCGCCACACTTAGATGATGAGCTGGCTAAGTTTTACACCTCATTACTACGCTCTGAAGCTCGGCATTTTCAAGATTATTTAGCCCTTGCTCAAGATATAGCAGGCGTTGATATCAGCGAACGAATTGATTACTTTCGACAAATTGAGAAGAGATTGATTTTGGCTGAGGACAGCGAATTTCGTTTTCACAGTGGTGTACCGAGTCAATAGCTCAATGGTTGAGCGCGTCTCATTAAGGCTCACAGATAATGTGTCATCATTATCACAAGTGAGCCTATTTGGTGTCTGAGAAGGGCAGTGTAACTAACTCGCACCCATGTTCATTCACATTTAAGACGCTACCTTGAGTATACCAGTCGCCCACTACTACGCGTTGATGCGTTGCAGATAATTGATGAATCGCCGGACGATGCGTATGACCATGGATCATGCGTTGGCAGCCAGTACTCGCCAGCAGAGCAGTCACTGCGCTTGGTTCAACATCCATAATTTCGTAGTGTTTTTGTTGATTACCTTGGACACTTTTTTGACGAATTTTTGCAGCAATGTTTAAGCGTGTCTTTTTAGGTAAGCGAGCATATAACCAGCGCACGACTCTAAAGCTTCTAAAGCGTCTGAATCGCTGATAGTCAACATCAAGTGTGCAAAGGCTATCACCATGCAAGATAACAGTATTCACACCGTACAAGTCGATACAATACACTTCAGGTAATACTTGCATGCCTGCTCGTTGGCAAAATTGTTTGCCTACCATAAAGTCACGATTACCATGAATAAAGTACACAGGTAGCGTGTTTGATACCATTTTGATTGCATCAGCGATAGCAACACTAAATGACTCAGCAATATCATCACCCATCCACACTTCGAATAGATCGCCAATGATATAAAGCGCTTCAGCATCGTCTAAACCATGATTTAGAAAATACACGAAGGCTTGAGTAATATCGGGACGATCAGCACTTAAGTGCAAATCGCCCACAAAGATTGTTGTTTTCAAAATTACGCTTTAACGCTAACGCTTTTGATCACAATAGCTTCTAATGGTACATCTTGATGCATACCATTATTTCCTGTTGGGACATTTTTGATTTGCTCAATGATGTCTAACCCTTCAACGACTTCACCAAACACACAGTAACCCCAGCCTTGCGAGGTTTCTGATTTAAAATCAAGGAACGTATTGTCTTTGACGTTAATGAAAAACTGTGCAGTTGCTGAATGAGGATCAGAGGTTCGCGCCATTGCAACAGTGCCTTTGCGGTTAGATAAACCGTTGCTAGCTTCGTTTTTGATTGATGCTTTAACACTTTTTTGGCTCATGTCTTCAGTGAAACCACCACCTTGGATCATAAAACCGTCAATAACACGGTGAAAAATAGTACCTTCGAAAAAGCCATCTTCAACATACTGCATAAAGTTAGCGGCAGTAATAGGCGCCTTTTCTTCATTTAGTTGTAAAGTAATATCGCCCATATTGGTATGTAAAGTAATCATGTTATCTCACTTGAAAATATTAATTTGCGCGATTCTAACTTATCTTAACTGCCGCTTAAAGTGCAGTGTTCAAAACAGGTGACATCATGTTAGAATCTGCATTAACATTTACCGTTATAAATTAGTGTAAAAGAGAACAATCGATGTTGAAGATTTACAATAGTATTAGCCGTGATAAACAAGAATTTAAACCAATAAATCCAGGTAAAATCGGAATGTACGTCTGTGGCGTGACCATTTACGATTTATGTCATATTGGTCACGGGCGTACCTTTGTTTCGTTTGACATGATAGTACGTTATTTACGTTACATAGGTTATGAGGTGAACTTTCAGCGCAATATTACTGACGTTGATGATAAAATTATCAAACGTGCTGCTGAAAATAATGAGTCGTGTGAGTCACTTACTGAGCGTTTAATTGGCGAAATGCATCAAGATTTTGATGCGCTGAACATGAAACGACCTGATTTTGAGCCGCGAGCTACGTTACATATTGAAGAAATTATCGATATGGTTCAGCGTTTGCTTGATCGCGACCATGCTTATGTTGCCAGTAATGGTGATGTATTATTTAGTGTTGCGTCGTTCCCTCAATATGGCCAGCTTTCTGGGCAAAACCTTGACCAACTTCAAGCTGGTGCTCGGGTTGAAATTGATAATGCTAAACGCAATCCTATGGATTTTGTGCTATGGAAAATGTCTAAACCGGGTGAGCCTACATGGGAATCACCTTGGGGTCCTGGTCGCCCGGGTTGGCATATTGAATGTTCTGCCATGAACAGTAAGCATTTAGGTTTACATTTTGATATTCATGGTGGCGGATCTGATTTGCAGTTTCCACATCATGAAAATGAAATTGCGCAGTCTTGCTGTGCCCATGACACGCCTTATGTGAATTACTGGATGCACACCGGAATGGTGATGGTTGACCGTGAAAAGATGTCTAAATCATTAGACAACTTTTTTACTATTCGTGACGTGCTTAAGCATTATGACGCTGAAACTGTACGTTATTTCTTATTGTCAGGTCATTACCGTAGCCAGTTAAATTATTCTGAAGATAATTTAAAGCAAGCACGTGCAGCATTAGAGCGTTTATACACAGCCATTAAAGATTTAGATTTGACTGTCGACGCTGCGCCTGCTGAAGCGTTTGTTGCCAAATTCAAATCTGCTATGGATGATGATTTTAATACGCCTGAAGCCTATTCGGTTTTATTTGATATGGTCCGTGAAATTAATCGTCTTAAAATAACCGATATGGCAGCTGCGTCGGCATTAGGTGTCAGCTTGAAGCAATTAGCCGATGTACTTGGTCTTATCAGCCAAACGCCTGAGGCTTTCTTTAAGGGTGAGGGCAGTGACGATGAAGTGGCAGAAGTTGAAGCACTAATTGTTGAGCGTAACCGTGCCCGAACTGAAAAAGATTGGCCTGCAGCCGATATCGCGCGTGATCGCTTAAATGAGTTAGGCGTTGTGTTAGAAGACGGCCCTAGCGGAACGACATGGCGTAAAAAGTAATTTAGTTTGCCCATAAAACAAAAAAGCCTGCAATAGCAGGCTTTTTTGTTATTCATCCGCAGCCAGCTGGACTAGCTATGATACTGCTCGCAAGCATAAAGAGTATTCTCTAATAAGCTCGCAATGGTCATTGGACCAACGCCGCCAGGAACCGGAGTTATAAATGCGGCTTTTTCGGCGGCAATATTAAATTCCACATCACCGACTAAACTGCCGTTTTCCAAGCGATTAATACCGACATCAATCACAATAGCGCCAGGTTTTATCCACTCACCAGGAATGAAACCAGGCTTACCCACAGCAACAACCAATAAATCGGCTTGACGCACTTTTTGCTCTAAGTTTTTGGTAAAACGATGACAGGTGGTTGTAGTACAACCAGCTAATAAGAGTTCCAGTGTCATTGGACGGCCGACAATGTTCGACGCTCCGACAACAGTAGCATCCAAACCGTAAGTATCAATACCGGTAGATTTGATTAACGTCATAATCCCCATCGGCGTACAAGAGCGCAGAACCGGGATACGTTGAGCTAAACGGCCAACATTGTATGGATGAAAACCATCAACATCTTTATCTGGACGAATATGTTCAATGACTTTTGAATCATCAATATGATCAGGTAAAGGAAGTTGTACTAAAATTCCGTCAATATTGGGATTAGCATTACACTCATCGATTAACGCTAATAGTTCAGCTTGGGTTGTACTTGTGTCCAGGTCAAAAGATTGAGATTCAAAACCGACTTCTTCACAAGCTCTGCGTTTACTGCCGACATAGACTTGAGATGCGGCATCACTGCCCACTAAAATAACCGCAAGACCTGGCGCGCGGAATCCAGCTTGTCTTCGAAGTGCTACTTTTTGTTTTAGTGTGGTGCGGATAGATTGTGCAATGGCTTTACCGTCAATAAGTTGAGCAGTCATGGCTGTAGAGTTTCCTTTGAGTGACGCAGGTGTTGAAGTCGATGGTCGAACGGCGGTTATTCTAGCAGGCGCAATGAAGAGTGTCATTTGCTAGACGATGAAAATACAGTGAATAAACTATTCGCGCTATGATGCTAATCATGGTTTTTGCTGCTAAATTCGTCATATAGCATCCAGAGTTAAAAAAATCGTTGACGATATCAAGGTGACTAGTTAAGATGCGCTCCGTTCTCGAGACAACAAGGTTGCTGTATAGCAGTAATAAACATTTCGAAAACAAAGTAAGATTTCGGTGATTAGCGCAGCCCGGTAGCGCATCTCGTTTGGGACGAGAGGGTCAGAGGTTCGAATCCTCTATCACCGACCAAATTAAATGTTATTTGCTATTATTAGCGAATAATAGAACAAGTAAACTTGTTCAGCCAGACAGGAAACAGCTTATTGCTGTAACCATGCGCCCGTAGCTCAGTTGGATAGAGCACCCGCCTTCTAAGCGGGTGGTCGCAGGTTCGAATCCTGCCGGGCGTACCATTTCAATGGTGATTGTAGCTCAGTTGGTAGAGTCCCGGATTGTGATTCCGGTTGTCGTGGGTTCGAGCCCCATCAGTCACCCCATTTTTTTCTGTTCAAATCAACGTGTATTTCGAGACACTCATTGTGTTGCTGAAAAATGTATTTGTTTACCATAGTTGATTTACTGCAATGCATATCCAATCTGATAAAAACTCATTTCGCGCATTAAACGTGCAAACACATCAAAATTGACCATCAGTTAGCCCTTTTATCACGTAAATCGACCTTTTCAGGCTCGACTCTGTTAAAAACGGTAGCTATAATGTCGCGTCTTGATAAATATCAAAAATAAGCTACCTATACCAACAGCGTCTTCAGCATCGATATTATCGCTGTGCTGGGTATCAGAGCTAAACCCGTAGTCAAGAAACGAATATCTAATGGTTGAGTTGTCGACCATTCAAAGAACGTTAGACATATTTCGAGGTAAAAAAATGCAAGTTTCTGTTGAAACAACTCAAGGCCTAGAGCGTCGCCTAACTATTTCTGTACCTGCTGAGCAAATCGAGAAATTGGTTAAAGACAACGTATTGCGTGAAGCTAAGCGTGCTCGTCTTCCAGGTTTCCGCCCAGGTAAAGTGCCTATCGGCGAAATCAACAAGCGTTATGGTAAAGCCATTCGTCAAGACATCACTGGTGAAGTGATGCAACGCAACTTTATAGAAGCTATTGTAGCTGAGAAGTTAAACCCAGCAGGCGCACCAGTATTTACTCCTGGTTCAACTGAAGGTGATTCTTTCGAATTCGTTGCAACATTTGAAATCTACCCAGAAGTTGTTTTAACGGGTTTAGATAGCATTGCAGTTGAACAGCCTAAAGCTGAAGTTAATGATGCAGACGTTGATGTAATGATTGAAACGTTACGTAAGCAACATGCTACTTTTGCTGCTGTTGAACGTGAAGCTACAGCTGACGACAAAGTTAAAATGAACTTTATTGGTTCTATTGATGGTGAAGAATTTGAAGGCGGAAAAGCTGATGATTTTGAACTTCAATTAGGCAGCAATCGTATGATCCCTGGTTTTGAAACCGGTATCATTGGTCATAAAACGGGTGATGAATTCGAAATCGAAGTGACTTTCCCTGAAGATTACCACGCTGAAAACTTAAAAGGTAAGGCGGCTAAGTTCGTTATTACCTTAACTGAAGTTCAAGCAGCTAACTTACCTGAAGTGAATGATGAGTTTGCTTCTTTGTTTGGTATTGCTGAAGGTGGCTTAGATGCACTTAAAGCTGAAATCCGTAAAAACATGACTCGTGAACTAGAGCAAGCGCTGAAAGCGAATGTGAAAGAGCAAGTTATTACTGGTTTATTAGCAGCAAATGACATCTCTATCCCTAAAGCACTTGTTGAAGGTGAAGTGAATGTACTTCGTCAACAAGCAATGCAGCGTTTTGGTGGCCAAACTGAAAATATGCCTGAACTTCCGGCTGAACTTTTCACTGAGCAAGCAGAGCGTCGTGTTAAAATCGGTTTGCTATTAGGCGAAGTGATTAAGACTAACGAGCTAAAAGCTGAAGATGATCGTGTTAATGCATTGATCGAATCTATGGCTTCAGCGTATGAAGATCCATCTGAAGTTGTTTCATACTACAACTCAAATAAAGAACTCATGCAAAACATGCGCAACGTAGCGCTTGAAGAGCAAGCTGTTGAAGCATTGTTAAAATCAGCAAAAGTAACCGTTAAAGACGTTGCTTTTGAAGAATTTATGAACAAGGCTACTGGACGAGCGTAAGCTAAGCTTGACTTAACAAGTGGTTCGCCATTTATAATGGCTCGTATGAGGTTCCTCATGCGGGCCATTTTTATTTTTAGGGAAATGAATAATGCATAAAGCACCAGAATCAGTACTCAATGCTCTTGTACCTATGGTTGTTGAACAAACAGCTAAAGGTGAACGTTCTTATGATATTTACTCTCGTCTATTAAAAGAGCGAGTCATCTTCTTAGTTGGCCAAGTAGAAGAACACATGGCTAACCTTATTGTTGCTCAGTTATTATTCCTAGAGTCAGAAAGCCCAGATAAAGATATTTATTTGTACATTAACTCTCCTGGCGGTTCAGTTACAGCGGGTATGGCGATCTACGACACCATGCAGTTTATTAAGCCTAATGTCAGTACAGTGTGTATGGGGCAAGCTGCTAGTATGGGTGCATTCTTACTTGCCGGCGGCGCTAAAGGTAAACGTCATTGCTTACCTAACTCTCGTGTGATGATCCATCAGCCATTAGGTGGCTTCCAAGGTCAAGCATCAGATATCGCCATTCATGCTCAGGAAATCCTAGGCATCAAGAATAAATTAAACCAAATGTTGGCTGATCATACTGGCCAACCGTTGGAAATCATTGAACGCGATACTGACCGTGATAACTTCATGAGTGCTACTCAAGCTGTTGATTATGGTATTGTCGATTCATTACTAACAAGTCGCGGCTAAAACCGATAGCTGATTTTCTCTAATCTTTCAGGTATTCTGTACTGAAAGACGTTAAGTCATCTATGTGGTTATGATAAGTATCTACAAGCAGCGCTTAGGGTTAACCTAAGTTGGAAACAGAGGTAGAATAATGGGCGATAACAAAAATAACGGTGACAGCGGCAAATTGCTGTACTGCTCTTTTTGCGGAAAAAGTCAGCATGAAGTCAGAAAACTGATTGCTGGCCCATCAGTTTATGTATGTGATGAGTGTGTTGATTTATGTAATGACATCATCCGTGAAGAAATCAAAGAGATTTCACCTAAGCGTGATGAAGACAAGTTGCCGACACCGCATGAGCTACGCAAACATCTTGATGACTATGTAATCGGTCAGGATCAAGCCAAAAAAGTGCTTTCTGTTGCGGTATACAATCATTACAAGCGTTTACGTAATGGCGCAATAAAAGACGGTGTTGAGCTTGGTAAAAGTAATATCCTGCTATTAGGTCCAACTGGTAGTGGTAAAACATTATTAGCTGAAACACTGGCACGCTCACTCAATGTTCCTTTTGCTATGGCAGATGCAACCACGCTAACCGAAGCAGGTTATGTGGGCGAAGATGTTGAAAACATCATTCAAAAGTTACTGCAAAAGTGTGATTACGACGTTGAAAAAGCTGAACGCGGTATCGTCTATATCGATGAAATTGATAAAATCAGTCGCAAATCTGACAATCCTTCAATTACTCGCGATGTGTCGGGTGAAGGTGTTCAGCAGGCGCTACTGAAGCTAATTGAAGGCACGGTAGCTTCTGTTCCTCCACAAGGCGGACGTAAGCACCCACAGCAAGAATTTTTGCAAGTGGATACCTCTAAAATTCTGTTTATCTGTGGTGGTGCGTTCGCTGGACTTGAAAAAGTCATTGAACAACGAGCTCACACAGGAACCGGGATTGGCTTTGGTGCAGAAGTAAAAGGCGAGGCGGATAAAGCCACCATTTCACAAATACTAAGCCAAGTAGAGCCTGGTGATTTAGTGAAATTTGGTTTGATCCCTGAGTTTATTGGTCGTTTACCTGTTGTTGCTACGCTAACTGAGTTAGACGAAGCTGCACTGGTTCAAATTCTATCTGAGCCTAAAAATGCGTTAACCAAGCAATATAGCGCGTTATTTGAGATGGAAAATGTCGAACTTGAGTTCCGTGATGATGCATTACAAGCGATTGCTCAAAAAGCGATGTCACGTAAAACGGGTGCACGTGGATTACGTTCAATTGTAGAAAGCATTTTGCTTGATACCATGTACGATATTCCATCGACTCAGGGAGTGATTAAAGCGGTTGTTGATGAATCCGTTGTTAAAGGTGAATCAGCTCCAATTTTGATTTACGAAAATACAGAGACTCTGGCCGCTTCAGGCGAGCAATAATTGTACTGATAACTAGTAAGTTGAAAAATAAGGAGTCCATTGGACTCCTTTTTTCGTATTGACCATTGAAACTGATAACATCACCCCAATATAATCAGTATTAAGTCTATTTCATTAAACGGAATCGAGCCATGACTAAAGAGCGTGAAGCGCATATCGAACTCCCCGTATTACCACTGCGAGATGTGGTGGTTTACCCGCATATGGTAATTCCGCTATTCGTAGGACGGGAAAAATCAATTCGTTGCCTGGAATCGGCAATGGAACAAGACAAGCAAATTTTATTAGTTGCTCAGCGAGATGCAGATCTTGACGAACCGACCAAAGACGACATTTTTGATATTGGTACCGTTGCCTCTATTTTACAGCTTCTTAAACTTCCTGACGGCACGGTAAAAGTATTAGTTGAAGGTGGCCAACGTGCCAAAATCAAGAAATACACTCAAGAAGAAGAGTTTTTTGCTGCAACGGCTGAATACTTAGAGTCTGAGCAGTTAAGTGATAAAGAAGAAGAAGTCTTAGTACGCAGTGCTATTGGCCAGTTCGAAGGCTACATCAAGCTAAATAAAAAGATCCCACCTGAAGTATTAACCTCATTATCGGGTATTGATGAAGCGGCTCGCTTAGCTGATACCATGGCTGCACATATGCCATTGAAGCTTGAAGATAAGCAATCCGTGCTTGAGATGATCAATGTCGGTGAGCGTCTTGAATATCTGATGGCGATGATGGAATCAGAAATTGACTTGCTGCAAGTTGAAAAACGCATCCGTACCCGCGTTAAAAAGCAGATGGAAAAAAGTCAGCGCGAATACTATTTGAATGAGCAAATGAAAGCCATTCAAAAAGAATTAGGCGATATTGACGAAAGCCACGACGAATTTGAAGTATTGGCGCGTAAGATTGAAGACGCTGGTATGCCAACCGACGCGAAAGAAAAAGCCATTGCTGAATTAAACAAGCTTAAAATGATGTCGCCTATGTCTGCTGAAGCCACGGTTGTGCGCAGCTATGTTGACTGGATGACAGCTGTGCCTTGGAAACAACGCTCAAAAATTAAGCGTGACTTAGCCAAAGCACAAGAAGTACTTGATACCGATCACCACGGACTTGAAAAAGTTAAAGAACGTATTCTTGAGTATTTAGCGGTTCAAAGTCGTGTTAAACAGCTTAAAGGACCTATCTTGTGTTTAGTTGGACCACCGGGCGTAGGTAAAACCTCACTGGGGCAGTCAATTGCTAAAGCCACTGGACGTAAATATGTCCGTGTTGCACTAGGTGGCGTGCGTGATGAAGCAGAAATTCGTGGTCATCGCCGTACGTACATAGGTTCAATGCCAGGTAAAGTCATTCAAAAAATGGCCAAAGTGGGCGTTAAAAACCCATTGTTCTTGCTCGATGAAATCGACAAAATGAGTTCAGACATGCGTGGCGATCCATCGTCAGCCTTGTTAGAAGTACTTGATCCAGAGCAGAACGCAACGTTTAACGATCATTATCTTGAAGTTGATTACGACTTATCTGATGTAATGTTTGTGGCTACGTCAAACTCTATGGATATACCGGGTCCTTTACTTGACCGTATGGAAGTGATTCGCTTATCGGGTTATACCGAAGATGAAAAGCTTAATATCGCGAAGAAGCATTTACTGACCAAGCAAATTGAACGTAATGGCCTTAAAGAAAAAGAAATCATTGTCGATGACAGTGCTATTTTAGGGATTATTCGTTATTACACTCGTGAAGC
Organism: Shewanella vesiculosa; assembly: GCF_009994065.1. Classification (NCBI taxonomy): domain Bacteria; kingdom Pseudomonadati; phylum Pseudomonadota; class Gammaproteobacteria; order Alteromonadales; family Shewanellaceae; genus Shewanella; species Shewanella vesiculosa. The sequence continues at coordinate 158,841 of NZ_JAACSD010000008.1, read as the reverse complement.
GGGTGTGCGTTCATTAGAGCGTGAATTATCAAAAATTTGCCGTAAAGTAGTTAAGCATATTCTGCTTGATAAAACGGTCAAAGTGGTTGAAGTTAACCAGGATAATTTAAAGTCATTCCTTGGCGTACAACGTTTTGATTTTGGTAAAGCTGAATCGAATAACCAAATAGGCCAAGTGACCGGACTTGCATGGACTCAAGTGGGTGGTGATTTATTAACCATCGAAGCAACATCTGTAGCAGGTAAAGGTAAATTAACCTATACCGGTTCACTCGGTGATGTCATGAAAGAGTCTATTCAAGCTGCGATGACAGTCGTTCGTGCCCGCGCGGAAAATTTGGGTATTAATAACGACTTTTATGAAAAACGTGATATTCATGTCCATGTACCTGAAGGGGCAACACCAAAAGATGGCCCTTCAGCAGGCGCGGCTATGTGTACTGCGTTAGTGTCGAGCTTAACGGGCAATCCAGTTCGTAGTGATGTTGCCATGACAGGTGAAATAACCCTTCGCGGTGAAGTTCTGCCAATTGGTGGTTTAAAAGAAAAGTTATTGGCTGCACATCGTGGCGGAATCAAGCATGTATTGATCCCTCAAGAAAACGAACGCGATTTGGAAGAAATTCCAGCGAATGTGATTGCAGATTTAACCATTCATCCAGTACGTTGGATTGATGAAGTCCTGAAATTGGCGCTTGAGCGACCAGTTGAAGGCTTCGAAGTGGTCAAAAAATAGCTTGTTAGTCAAAAAATTGCTATAGAGCATAAAAAAAATCAAAAAAGGGGCTTAACAAAACGCTGACCTGTGGTAGCCTAGGTTGGTGGAGAGTCAGACGCACCAAGCCCTTGGGGCATCTGACGTTGAGCTGTATCCAATTTCATTTTTTGGTTTTCGTACTAAGTTTGGTGTGTTATCAAGCTTATAAAATAAAGCCTCCGCAGACCGCTCTAAACATAGATTTGGTTGCGGCGCGACAATAACATTCAAGGGGATGACATGAACAAATCTGAACTAATCGAGAAAATCGCATCTGGTGCTGATATTTCTAAAGCTGCTGCTGGCCGCGCACTGGATTCTTTTATCGCTGCTGTAACGGAAGGTCTTAAAGATGGCGATAAGATTTCTCTAGTTGGTTTTGGTACATTTGAAGTACGTCAACGTGCTGAACGTACTGGCCGTAACCCACAAACGGGTAATGAAATTAAAATTGCTGCTGCGAACATTCCTGCGTTCAAAGCTGGCAAAGCGCTAAAAGACGCGGTTAACTCATAGTTAATAACGTTGCCTTTGTAAGGCATTCGTAATACAAGCACTGCTTAGGCGGTGCTTTTTACGAAAAGCAATATTGTTATGTTCTGCATAATCAATATTGGGAGTATTGGGTCATACCCGTGGTAGCGTCTGATAACTCCATATAATTTACAATAAGGCGCATCCACAAGGTGATGCGCCTTTTTATTTTATTAATCGCAACAAGCGAGAATTCAGATGTTAGAAAAAATTCGTGAAGGATCACAGGGGATTGTTGCAAAAACAATTCTAGTACTTGTGATACTTTCTTTTGCTTTTGCCGGTGTGAGCAGTTATTTAGGCTCAAACACGGGTGTACCTGCTGCTGTTGTTAATGGTGACGAAATTAGTGCCAACGAGCTAGAGCAGGCTTTTCAAAATGAACGCTCTCGTATAGAGCAACAGCTCGGTGAAATGTTTACAGCATTAGCCGCTGACGAAAGTTATATGAATGGCATTAAACAAAACGTACTGGATCGTTTAATTGCTGACAAACTCATTGATCAAGCAGCCAATAAACTAGGCTTGCGTGTATCTGATGAGCAAATTAAAAAAGCCATTATTGAAGAGCCTGCATTTCAAACTGACGGTAAATTTGATAATGAGCGCTATCTAGCGGTATTGCGTCAGTTAGGCTATCAAACCACAAGTTTTAGAAACATGATGCGCGTCGACATGACCCGTCGTCAGTTATTAAATGCACTCGTGGGCAGTGAGTTTGTGTTAGACGGTGAGGCTAAGCAACTTGCTGAAGTCCAAGGTCAAACTCGTGATATACGTTATCTAGTTGTCGATTCAACTCCTTTCTTATCAACTGTTTCTGTGTCTGATGAAGAAGCGCAAAGCTATTATGATGCTAACGTGTCGCAATACATGAGCCCTGAAAAAGTTAGCCTAGAGTATGTTGAATTAAATGCTGCTGACATGGCTAAAAACAGTGACGTCTCTGACGAAGAAGTGAAAACTTATTACGACGAGAACAAAGCACAATATCAAACAGCCGAAAAACGTCTTGCTGCGCATATTTTTGTTGCCGCAACAGATGATGACAGTGCCGACAAAGCTAAAGCTGATGCAATTGAAGCTAAGTTAACCGCGGGTGAAGATTTTGCCGAAGTGGCTAAAACGGATTCTGATGATAACCTTAGCGCACAAGAAGGCGGTAAGTTAGATTGGTTTGAACAAGGTGTGATGGATCCTGCATTTGATGAAGCGCTTTTTGGATTACAAAAAGGTCAAGTTTCATCTATTGTGAAAAGTGAGTTCGGTTATCACATCATCAAGCTATTAGATGTTCAAGCAAGTCAAGCTACTGCTTTTGAAGATGTTAAAGAGAAAATTGTTGCTCAACTTCAAGAAAAGAAAGCACTTGATGTGTTTTATAGCTTACAAACCAAATTAGCTGATACCAGTTACGAAATCCCGGATACTTTAGCCGAAACAGCCCAAGCAGTTAATGCAAAAGTGCAATCAACGGCGTTATTTTCTCGTGATGATGTACCCGCTGAGTTCAATAACCCTGAGTTCATCAAAGCAGCATTTTCTGACCAAGTATTAGCGAGCGGTTTGAATAGTGATGTCATTGAGCTTGCGCCAAACCATGTTGTGGTTGTGCGCATGAAAAAACATCAGACTGCTGGCATCATGAGTTTTGCTGATGTTAAATCGGGTATTGTTGAACGTTTGAAGCAAGATAAAGCCAATGACGGTGCTCGTGATAAAGCTGCTGAGTATATGGCTCAGTTAAAAGCGGGTAATGATACCTTAACGGGCGCATCATTAACCACGTTAGCTAAGTTAGGTCGTTTTAATCAGGATATCGATCAAGCTATCACCAATAAAGCCTTTAAGATTGCTGCACCTGCTGAGAATAGTGTCACTATTGATACCGCAGCGTTAGCAACTGGTTATGCGGTGATTGTAGTTGATAAGGTCAATGAAGCCGAAGGCATTAATGACAATCTGATTAAGTCGCTTAAACAGCGTATTGCACCTCAATACAGCGAAGCTGATTACCGTGCTGTAGTTGCCTCACTTAAGGCAGATGCTCAAATTGAGTATCCTGTAGCAGACTAATTACGTTTTGTAGTCAATGAAATATTAAAGACCTAGGCTCACGTCTAGGTCTTTTTGTTTATAAGGGGATATCAACCATGAGCAAGGTAACTAGAGAACAAACGAGTAAATTGTTTGCCTTATCGCACTATAATGATGATTCATTCGAGTCCCTTAAAGGAGTGGATTTACAGTTCAACAACATTACGTTTGAGCGCTGTTACTTCATGCAATGTGATTTTAACCAGAGCGATTTCTATCATTGCCAATTTATCGATTGTACTTTTAGTCAGTGTAACTTGAGTGTGTTGTCTGTGATTGATACTGAGTTTGATGCCGTTATTTTTCGCGACTGTAAAGCTATAGGTATTGATTGGACTAAAGCCCATTGGCCACAATTTATGACCCAAACTACGATTCAGTTTGAACGATGTTTGCTCGACGGCAGTAATTTTTACTCACTTAATTTACCCGAGCTTACACTTGTTGATTGTCGTGCCCATGATGTCGACTTTAGAGAGGCTAATTTAACTAAAGCCGATTTGCGGTTAACCGATCTTAATCTAAGTCAATTTAGTCATACTAATTTAACTGGCGCCAATTTTACTGATGCGTCGAATTATCAAATTGATATTACGGCTAATACCGTTAAGCAAGCCATATTCAGTCGATTTGAGGCACTGAGTTTGCTAGAGGGTTTGGATATTCAATTAGTCGACTAGTTTACATCGTCACCTTTTTAACCCCAAAATGCGCTGATTAGACGCGCAGAAACCACAGGTTAATTTACATTTTTTTCGTTATGATAAATATTAGGCTGCGATAATTTACTTCAAAAGGAGAGGGCATGAGCCACAGACTAGATCAAGCATTTGAGCGGGCACTTGCCTATTTAGATCAACACTTAAATGAGCCAGTTGACTTCAACATGTTGGCCAATATTGCCCAGCTTCCCCAAAGCCACTTTGAAGCGTTATTTTATGCGCTGTACCACATATCAATTGAAGCTTATGTCGAACTGCTTAAAAGCTTAGAGGCCGCCCATTTATTAGGTTTTGGTAAGCAGGTACCTTTTGCCACTATAGCGGCAAAACTGGCTTATCGTAACCAACAACACTTTATCGAATCGTTCACTCGCAGTATTGGTCAAAGCCCTGAATCGTTCCAACAAGCGCCTGATTGGGGCAATTTTTTTGCTAAGCAACAACCGCTAAAATCGTTTCAAACGGAAGTTAATCAGCAAGATGAGCAATCTTATTCAGTTGAGATTGTATCGTTTGCTGCGCAAACATTAGCTGTGATGGAACATCATGGTGATCCCTCGTTATTACCTCAAACCATTGCGCGATTTATTGAATGGCGTCGCCAGCACGGTTTATCTCCTATGGGCAGTCAAACCTTTAATCTGTTTTATTCAACCTCTGAGTCAGCTGCTAAAGCGCAATATCGAATTGATATTGGTGTCTCGTTAGCTAACGAGACACTGACAAGCTTAGAGCCAGTGGCGTTAGAATCGAGCCAGATTAAACTTAAATCGATCCCACAGGGACGATGTGCCATGATCCGTTTAAGTGGCGAGCAAGCGGTCAATGATAGTGGCTTAGGTGCTGCAATAGACTACCTGTATCGCAATTGGCTTAATTTGAACGATGTCAGCTTAAGGAATTTTCCATTGTTTGTGCAGCGAGATGTGATTGCTGACAAGATGACCGAAGAGCAACAAGCCAAATCGTTAGCGGGTTCACCGCAACTGCTTATCTTTTTACCCATAGTTTAAGTTTGTGTTGCAGCGAATATATCCAACATGCAGCGTGAGTGACACAATGCTAACATGTGTTAATTCTCAGCGTGATCGCTGAAGATTAAGACAATAAAAAAGCCATAATGCACGGCATTATGGCTTTTTTGTTCACACTAGCTAAGAGCGATATTATTTATAATTCAATTACATCAAAGCTAACATTAGGATCGACTTCTGCATCATAATCGATACCATCAATACCAAAACCGAACAGTTTTAAAAACTCTTCTTTGTATTCATTGTAGTCTGTTAATTCGCTCAAGTTCTCAGTAGTGACTTGTGGCCATAAATCACGACAATGCTGCTGGATTTCTTCACGAAGTTCCCAGTCATCAAGGCGTAAACGGTTTTCACTATCCACTGCGGGTGCTTGGCCATCAACACGATACAGGCGCTCACTAAACAAACGCTGTATTTGCTCAATACAGCCCTCATGTAAGCCTTCTTGACGCATCTTTTTAAACACCATAGAAATATAAAGAGGCATGACTGGAATGGCTGAGCTTGCTTGTGTCACGACACTTTTTAGCACTGCAACGTTAGCTGAGCCGCCAGTAGCAGATAATTTGCTGTCAAGGGCGTGGGCTGCACGGTCTAAATCCATTTTGGCTTTACCTAAGGCGCCATGCCAATAAATAGGCCAAGTTAATTCAGTACCAATGTAGCTATATGCAACTGTCTTACAGTTGTCAGCTAATACGCCAGCGTCGCTTAGCGCACTCATCCATAATTCCCAATCTTGGCCGCCCATTACCGTGACGGTATCAGTAATTTCTTGCTCAGTTGCAGGCTCTACAGAAGTGTCAATAATGGTGTTTTTGTTGGTATCAACAGCCGTGGCAGTATAAGTTTGGCCAATGGGTTTCAGTGATGAACGGATAACTTCACCTGTGTCTGGCATTTTACGAACCGGTGAGGCTAACGAGTACACCACCATGTCGATTTGACCTAAATCTTGCTTGATCAATTCAATGACTTTTTGTTTCGCTTCATGGCTGAATGCATCGCAGTTGATACTTTTTGAATATAAGCCTTCTGCTTTAGCAAACTTATCAAATGCCGCTGTGTTGTACCAACCTGCTGTACCAGGTTTAGTTTCAGAGCTGGGTTTTTCGAAAAATACGCCGATGGTTGCAGCGTCGCTTCCAAATGCTGACGTGATACGAGATGCAAGGCCATAGCCACTTGAAGAGCCGACAACCAATACTTTTTTAGGGCCATTAGCAATTTTGCCTTTGGCTTTAATGAGTTCGATTTGTTCTTTAACGTTAGCTTCACAGCCAACAGGATGAGTTGTGGTACAAATAAAGCCACGAATTTTAGGTTTAATAATCATATTTAAGCTTCTTCCTTTAACATTGGCTCTAGGATAAATAGTTCGACGGCCAAATGGCACTAATTTTTACAAAAACGGCCTCTAAACCATAGTGGTTGGAGCAGTTTAGCGTTTTTGCATAAATTGACTTTGTTCTTGAATGAGTCGCTGAGTATATTCATGCTGTGGTGAAGTAAATAAGGCTTCTGTGGTTGTTTTTTCAACCATATGACCATTTTGCAACACCATGATTTTATCGCTCACATGTCGGATAATATTGAGATTATGCGAGACAAAAATATACGATAACCCCATCTCTTTTTGCAGCTTTAATAGCAGATTAATAATTTGAGATCTAACCGATAAATCTAAAGCTGTTAGTGCTTCATCTGCAATAATAATTTTAGGGTTAAGCATTAAGGCCCGCGCAACGGCGACTCGCTGTTTTTGCCCTTCTGAAATCATGTGTGGATAAAACTCTGCGTGTTCTGGTAATAAGCCCACTTTTCTTAAGGTTTCAATCACCAAGGTTTTACGCTCTTGTGAGTTTAGCTGAGTATTAAACCGTAAGGGTTCTTTAAGCAAGTTGCCAATCGATAAACGTGGGTTTAGCGAGGTCGTTGGGTCCTGGAAAATCATCCGGATCAAACGACAGCGTTGTTTTAAATTACGTGAACCTAAGGCTTCACCTTCAAAAAATATTTCGCCGCCACTGCGTTGTTCTGCGCCCACGAGAATTCTGGCTAGGGTACTTTTACCTGAACCAACAGTCCCTACAATCGCTAAGGTTTCACCACGACCCAGTTCAAATGAAACTGGAGATAATGCCTGATAGTATTGAGGTTTAAAATGCTTGTAACCAGTTAAGTATTGTTTACTTAAGTCGGTAACTTTAAGCAATGGCGTCGTCATCTTCTTGCTCACTTTGATAAGGGAAATGGCAGGCGAAATAGCGGTCTTTTATATGTTCAAGATTAGGCTGTTTTACACATTTTCTCTGCGCTTCTGGACAGCGAGGACCAAGTCGACAACCGGCTGGTAAATGTTGTAAAGACGGTGACGAGCCTTGTAATGTGGGTAAGGTTGCCTTGTGACGCATTTTTTCAGTGTGGTCAGGCAGGTTTTTTAATAATGCCCGAGTATAAGGGTGATAGGGCATTGCGACCATTTCGCTCACAGGTCCAGATTCCATCACCTGACCACTGTACAAAATCGTTAAGTTATCACACCAATGCACCATGGTTTCAAGTTCATGACTTACTAATAAAATCGACACATTTTGCAGTTGGTTGAGTTGCGATAACAATCTAAAAATTTGCGCTTGGGTATTGACCTCCATGGAGTTGGTCGGCTCATCGGCAATCAATAATTTAGGATGATTCGCTACCGCCATCGCAATCATCACTTTTTGACATTCACCTTCGGACAATTCCCATGGATAACATTTCATCAGCATTCTGGGCTTCTTTATGCCAACTTTGTGAAGCCATTTCTGGGCATTTAAATAGGTATCATGTCCACGGCGCCAAAAAGGAATGTTTTTGTTGGGCACCATAGCTTCGATTAATTGACTACCTATGGTTTTAACTGGGTCCAAACTGCCTGACGGATCTTGGAAAATCATTGCCATTTCGCTACCCATTAGGTTACGTCTTTGTTTGGCGCTCATTTCCAATAGATTTTTTCCATCCCACATCATTCGATCGGCAATAATATGCCAATTAGGACCGAGCACGCCTAATATTGCTTTGGCTAATAAACTGCGTCCCGAGCCTGATTCACCTACCAGCCCATGGATCTCTCCGGGATTGATGGTCAAACTGACTTTTTCAAGCACTTTTACTGTGCCCTCAGGGGTATCTAATTCAATGGTGAGATTACGAATATCAAGTAAAGGCATAGGTTAATTTCTTATCGGTGCAAGCGCAGAACGTAAACCATCGCCAACTAAGTTGACCGATAATACGGTAAACAAGATTGCGACACCCGGTATAGTAACCGTCCATGGGGCGAGTAACAAATTATCCAGCCCTTGTGCGACCATAGCCCCCCATTCTGGACTCGGTGCTTGAACTCCAAGGTTTAAAAAACCCAATGCTGCGATATCTAATATTGCTGCTGATATGGCCATTGTGACCTGAATAATTACTACATCCCACACATTTGGCATAATGACATACCAAAAAATTTGCAATGAATTTGCACCATCTAATTTGGCGGCAGTAACATATTCTTTTTGTAGTTCTTCATGCACAGCGAGATGGATCGCGCGTACAAACTGCGGAACCATGGCAATTCCAACGCCCCAAAACACGTTATTAAGCCCAGGTCCCATTACGGCAACCACTAAAATAGCCATGAGCAACGAAGGGATAGACAGCAATGCATCAAATAAATGACTTAAAATACTCGATTTAATTCCGCGCATCATTCCTGAAAGCGAACCGATAATAAAGCCAATAAATAGCGACGCGGCAACAATAATTAATGACATGCCAAAGGTTAATTGTACGCCGTGTAAAATACGACTAAAAATATCACGTCCTAGATCGTCGGTGCCGAGAAAGTGTTCTACAGATCCGGCAGGATCCCAAGATGGCGGCAACAGCAGTACTTGCTGGTCCTGCATTTCGGGTGAATATGGCGCAAGCAGTGGCGCGAAAATGGTGAGTATTAATAAAAAAATCACTGCCCACAAACCTATTACGGCAAAAGGATTTGCCGAAAATGTTTGCCACATCCGCCACATAGGAGAGGCTATATGGTCTTCTTGGTATATCTTAATTCGAGGCATACAATTCCTTTCTGCTCATTGGATTGATTGCTGTATGCAGTAAATCAATTAAAATGCTTAAGAAAATAATTAATAATGAGACAGATAAAATACCCGCTTGAATCACAGTATAATCGCGTTGATAAATGCCCGATACTAGCCAACTGCCGACTCCTGGCCATGAAAATATCACTTCAACTACAATGCCATAACTGGCAAATGAGCCTAACATTAAGCCAATACTTTTTATTACCGGAATTAAAGCGTTGGGCAATACATGACGAAACAGAATTTTAGCCGTGTGTAAGCCTCGTGCTTCAGCGGCGCGAATATAGGTTTGATTCATCACATTTAAAATGGCTTGTCGAGTGATCCTCACGACCAAGGTAAAAGGCAATACTGCTAAGGTTACTGCCGGTAATATTAAGTGCAGCAATGCATCATGAAATGCAGGTATCCGATATGTCGACTCGGATAATAAGGTGTCTATCAACATAAACCCTGTGACGGGTTCTATTTCGTACAGTAAATTAATCTGTCCTGAAATAGGCAACCAGCCAAGATTGACCCCAAACCACATGGATAAGCTTAAGCCAAGCCAGAACACTGGGATAGAATAGCCGGTTAAAGTAACAGCTAAAATACTATTCTGCAGTGCTTTATTAGTGCTTAACGCGGCGAGTATGCCGATAGGAACACCAAAGAACACCGCAATAAAACCAGAAAATAACGATAATTCAAAAGAGGCTGGCAATACCGCTTCTAACTCTTCTAATACTTCTTGCTGTGAGTTACTAGAAATACCAAAGTTACCTGATAAGCGTTGGCGCAAGTAAGCGGTAAATTGCAGTAGTTGGTTATCTTGTAATTGGTAATCCTTTTGAATTTGCTGTTGTTGTTCAATCGTTGGATATTGGATGCCCGAAAGTGAATACGCTTTACTTACAGGAAACTGCCCCGATGCCATAAATAATACGGCTATCATTATCAATGATGTAGCCATAAACAGGGTTATGCGACTAAAAAGGTATCGCCACATTTATTCGCTTCCCTCTATTATTTGGGTTGTTTTAGCAAAAGATATACCGCCATAAGGCCTAATTTGCATGGTAGTGATATTGTTCTTTTTTAACACCACTTTTTTAGCATGAGCGAGCGTGACCATTGGAACTTGATCGCTAATAATGGCTTCCGCTGATTGATAAAACGCTTTACGTTCAGGTTGGGTCGACACGCTCTGAGCTTGAGTTAATAGATGTTCGAAGTCTTTTTGGCACCAGCGAGAGCGATTATTGTTTGATGCTAACGCCGCACAGCTCAGTAGCGGAGTGAAAAAATTATCAGGGTCACTATTATCGGCATTCCAACCAATGAGAACCGAATCATAATTGGAACTGGCTAGCTTCTGTGTGAACACACTCCAATCATAGCTAATGATATTCAGCTTTACCCCAACTCGGGCTAAATCTGCTTGGATGAGCTCAGCTGTCTTCAGTGCACTCGGGTTATAAATTCGCGCTACAGGCATGGCCCACACATTAATCGATAGATTAGACACGCCTGCTTGTTTAAGTAATTCTTTGGCTTTTTCAGGATTATATTCATTGGGCGATAAATTTTTACTGTAAGCCCAAGATGCTGGTGGTAACACCCCAGTCGCTTCTACTGCGGTATCATTGTACACAACGTCTAGAATGTTCTTTTTATCAATAGCATGTGCAAGGGCTCGTCTTACTCGCACATCATCCAACGGAGGTTTTTGAGTATTGAAGGCCCAAAATGCGACGTTTAGTCCAGGTTTGGCATCAACAATAATATCTTTATGTTGATCAAGCACGGCTAACTCGCCGGCTTTGGGTAGTGCTGACACACTGCAATCACCGGTAATTAATTTGGCAATACGTGCGGTGCTTCTGGGAGTGATATCAAACACTAATTGATCGATCTCAACCGTGGGGCCCCAATAAACAGGATTCTTTTTATAACGAATATATTCGTTTTTCACATATTGGCTTAGCTGAAAAGGACCCGTGCCGACCGCATAATAATCAATATCTTCAGGGGTGCCCTGGACTAAAAGCTGATAGCCATATTCAGCCGATAACACAACGGCAAAATCAGTAGCGAGATTAGATAAAAAAGATGCATCTTTACGCACTAAATGAAAGATAACTTGGTAGTCATTTACTTTTTCAATATTGTCGATTAACTCTGCAAATCCAATGCTTTGAAAAAATGGATAACCAGTTCTACTGACTAAATGGTAGGGGTGGAGCGGATCGATAATACGGTTAAATGAAAACAATACATCATCTGCATTAAAGTCTCTGCTGGGACTAAAATGGCGTGTTTTATGAAAACTCACATGTTCACGCAAGGTAAATTGATAACTTAAGCCATCGTCAGACACCTGCCATGATGTCGCCAAACCGGGTGTGATAACGGCTTTTTCTTGGCTGTAGTTAACTAAACGGCTGTAAATTTGGTGAGAAGTGGCATCAATAGTGGTTCCTGATGTCACAAGCTGAGGATTAAAGCTTTCTGGATTACCTTCGCTGCAATATACCAAGCCAGAAGGCAATTGAGCCTGTCCGCACGCAGTCAACATGATGCTGGCGAGGCATAAAGACATCAGCTGATACCAGCGTTTTACAATAACAGGCATAGTGTGATCATATTTTTTCGATTTTGAAGGTACATTTTAACAGTGTTCATTGCATTGGGGCAATGCGCATGTCCCACCTAGAATCAGCTCTTGTCGAGTAAGTTGTACTTTTTCAAAATTCCGCGCAGTTGATGATAGCTTAAACCTAGTAAATCTGCGGTTTTTTTCTGATTATACTGGCCTTCAGCTAACGCGCGTTGTAATAATTCTATTTCGCTTTTTTCAGTATATTCTTTAAAATCTATTGGAAATTCGATGCTATTGAGCAACACTGATGCATCTGTTTCAGTACTTGGCGCTTGGTGTTCTGTGATGATGTCTGCAACATGTTCAACTGGCGCCGATTGACGCTCGCGGGTTTTGATTCGATTAACCGGACGATAGGGCGATGCAAACGGGTCTAATATAATATGATCAATTTCTTGGCCATCAGCCCCTTCACGATACACACTTCGCTCAACAACGTTTTTCAATTCGCGGATATTTCCAGGCCAGCGGTGCATCATTAATTGTTCTATCGCGAGTGGACTAAATCCACCAAAATACTCTAGTGATAGTTGTCTTGCCATACTAATCGCAAAATGTTCTGCCAACGGCATAATGTCTTCGGTTCTATGCCTTAATGGGGGCAAGGTAATCACATCAAAGGCTAAACGATCGAGTAAATCTGCTCTAAACTCACCATTGTCAGCCAAGGTGGGTAAATCTTCATTGGCGGCACAAATAAGCCGAACATCAGATTGAACCGTTTTACTGCCACCGACGCGTTCAAATTCACCATATTCGATAACACGTAATAATTTTTCTTGGATTAATCCAGATGTGTTGGCTAACTCATCTAAAAACAGTGTGCCACCGTCAGCGCGCTCAAAACGGCCTTCATGTCGTCCTTTTGCACCAGTAAATGCACCAGACTCATGGCCAAACAGCTCACTTTCTAGTAAATTTTCACTCAGTGAAGAACAGTTCAATTTGATAAAGTTTTGATCCCAACGAGGCGATAAATAGTGTAATCGTTCAGCAATCAATTCTTTGCCAGTACCGCGCTCACCAATGATGAGTATAGGCTTTGATAATGGCGCAACTTTAGACACATGTTCTAATACTTCAAGCAAAGCATTAGATTGGCCGATGAGATTATCTTGCTGGAATTGTTTGCTCACAGTTAGCTTACTCGCAAAATTGTTGGTGAATTCGACTAATAATTAGTGAAAATCATGATAAATGGCTTAAGTGATAAATGAAAGAAAAAGTTAATTTTTTGTTTAAATGCTTGATATTATTGTATTTGGAAATGTTGGCACGTAATGTGTAATACCTATTGCGACATCCATGTTAACTTTGAGGAACACATTATGGGAATTTTCTCTCGCTTCGCCGATATCGTTAATTCAAATATTAGCGCAATACTTGATAAAGCAGAAGATCCAGAAAAAATGGTCCGTCTTATCATTCAAGAAATGGAAGACACACTTGTTGAAGTTCGTTCAACCTCTGCAAAAGTATTAGCTGAGAAAAAAGAATTACTTCGCCGAATTGCTCGCGTTCAAGAGCAGGTCCAAGATTGGCAAAATAAAGCTGAGTTAGCACTATCCAAAGATCGTGAAGACTTAGCAAAAGCAGCCTTAGGTGAGAAACAAAAAACGGTTGGTTTATTAACCAGTCTTGAAAACGAGCTACAAGTTGTTGAAGAACATGTTGCCCGTTTAAAAGACGAAATAGCCCAACTTCAAGAAAAACTGAACGATGCTCGAGCTCGTCAAAAAACCATCATTATGCGTAAGCAAACTGCTACTTCACGTCTTGAAGTAAAGAAGCAGCTTGATTCAAGCAAAATTGATGATGCCATGATGAAGTTTGAACAATACGAGCGTCGAGTTGAAGGACTTGAAGCACAAGTAGAATCATATGATTTAGGTAAAAAGAACGTCCTTGCTGACGAGTTTGCAGCATTAGAGGCAGAAGATTCTGTCAATGATGAATTAGCAGCATTGAAAGCAAAAATGAGTGCAAAAGCACAACCTAAATCGAAAGCGTAAATTTATTCAGAGGTGAGTTATGGATATGGATCTTCTTATTGCACCAATTATCATCTTTATGGTGGTTGTGGCACCTATCTGGTTGGTTCTTCATTATCGCAGTAAGCGACAAGTGAGCCAGGGGCTCACCGAGGAAGAATTCAATCAGCTTAATGGTCTAATCGCTAAAGCAGAAAAAATGAGCGGTCGCATCGAAACATTAGAAGCGATTTTAGATACTGAATCACCAGAATGGAGAGCAAAACATGAGCTCAGCTAATGGTCGTACCCTATACCGCAACCCAAAAAGTGGTAAAGTGGCTGGGGTGTGTTCAGGTCTTGCTGATTACTTTAACTTTGAGACATGGCTAGTAAGAGTGATTGCTGTGTCGATATTGTTACTGGGTGGGACAGGGGTCGTGTTGGTTATTTATATCGCACTATGGATGATATTAGATATTAAACCACAAGACCTAGAACACAAAGAACAGTACAAAGATATTGAAATTAAAAAGAAAGTTTGGCAAGCAGGTGAGCCTGCAAAGCAAGCATTGTTTGATGTTAATCGTCAATTTAATGGATTAGAAGTCCGATTAAGACGACTCGAGGAACATGTCACATCAGACAATTTCGATCTTAAACGCCAAATCAATAGTCTTTAATTCTTCTAATGGGCGGTTATCCGCCCTTGTTCTTTAGGGGGGCCATCAGCCATCATGAGATTTTTAGACCGTTCTTTGTTTCGTGTCACTCAAACCGCGCAATCTTTGGTTCATCGCAGTACAGATCGTCATGTCAGATTAGCCGTTACTGGGTTATCAGGAGCAGGCAAAACAGCTTTTATCAGTGGTTTAGTCAATCAGTTATTGCATGCCGGTAAAAGTGCTAAGCACAATCCGCTACCCTTGTGGCAAGTCGCACGTGAAGGTCGGTTAATTGCCGTTAATCGGGCTATGCAACCTGATTTAGACATTGCCAGTTTTGATTATCAAGGCGCAATGAATGCATTAAGCTCATCACCTCCTTATTGGCCTGCTTCGACCAAAAATATTACTGAATTACGTTTAGCGATTAAGTACCAGCCACAACAAGGTTTGTTAGCCAAATTGACCGATACAGCAACCTTGTATGTTGATATTGTTGATTATCCCGGTGAGTGGTTACTTGATTTACCTATGCTTAAACAAGATTTCAGCCAATGGTGCTTATCACAACAAATTAATGTGTCATGTTTACGCCACTCACCTTTATTCAGTGCATTTAATCAGGCTGTAGAACAGTTAGACTTAAGTCAATTAGCTGACGAGCAGCAACTTAAACACATTGCCGATTTGTATCAAATCTTATTGGTTGATTTGGTACGACAACAGGGCTTTTACCACGCGCAGCCTGGGCGCATGTTATTACCAGGAGAGTATGAAAATACTCCATTATTGACATTCTTTCCCTTGCTTAGTTTAAGTCCTATTGAGCACACAGAATTATCAGCAAGCTCAAGTGACTCAAACTACCACGTTCTTAAACGCCGTTATGATCAGTACGTATCACAAGTGGTTAAGCCTTTTTACCGCGACTACTTTTCTCGATTTGATCGTCAACTAGTATTGGTTGACTGTTTAAACGCACTTAATCATGGTCAGGCACAATTTAATGACATGGGGCGTGCGTTAAACAGCATTATGGAAAGTTTTCAGTTTGGCCAATCGGGCTTAATTAAACGTTTATTTTCACCACGGATAGATAAAGTGTTATTTGCTGCCAGCCAAGTAGACCGAGTGACCCGTGATCAGCAAAGTCATGTGCTTAGTTTGTTAACCGCCATGCTGCAACAAAGCCAGCATTATGCCAACTTTGAAGGCAGTGAAGTTGAAACCATGGCGATAAGTGCCATTAAAGCCACTCAGCACGGGATGGTTAATATAGCGGGGGGTCAACAAGAAGTGGTAAAAGGCACTGGGCTTGATGGTAAGCAAGTCACTGTATACCCAGGAGATGTACCTACATCATTACCCGATGCTCAGTTTTGGCAACAACAAGGCTTTAGCTTTAGTGCTTTTCTACCGCCCAACTTGAGCCATATGCATGATAATAATCCGCAATTCGAACACATTCGTCTCGACCACCTGTTGGAGTTTCTATTAGGCGATAAATTATCTTAATAGTTTTTATTTTGAGAATAAATGTGAGCATTAGTTATGAATGAACCTACACGCAATTCGCCGATAAAGAAATCGCAATTATTTACCGAGTCAGACCTTATTGTGGCAGATGAAACTCATTCTGCTGAACAAACGATTAAGCCAACTAAATCGTTTGAAGAAGTTGATTTTATTTGTGAGCAATCACTAACAGAATTACCAGCATCAATGGAAGAAAGCATTCAACCTCCAAAATCAAAGCGTTGGTCGCTACTGGCCAAACTGTCAGTATTTGCTTTGGTGCTATTGGTGGTAGTGCAAACCGTGATGGGCTTAATTGATTCTTTGCAGCAAAGTCCATGGTTATTTGGTTTTTATGCCACAGTGCTGGCTATTGTGAGTTTGTGGGCATGTGTGATTACCCTCAAAGAATGGCGCAAATTAGTTAATCTTAAAAAGGTCAGTGATCATCAAGCTAAAGCTGAACGATTGTCACTAAGTATGCAAATGGGCGAGGCCAAATCATTTTTGGCACCAATATTGGCAAAATATCCTAATAACCAGGCTAAACAACAATATTTACAAGCCTGTAGCCATGAACATAATGATGCTGAGATTGTATTATTATTTGAAGATATTGTGTTGTCCGAACGTGATTTACTGGCCAAAAAACGTGTTAACCGCTTTGCTGCTGAATCGGCATTACTATTAGCCGCAAGTCCATTAGCTGCTTTGGATATGGCTATTATTTTGTGGCGAAATCAAAAAATGATTAATGAAGTTGCTGCAATTTATGCGGTGGAATTGGGGTACTGGAGCCGTATAAAACTGATCCGTAGCATTGTGACTAATATTATTTATGCTGGCAGTACCGAGGTGATTACCGATTTAGGAACCCAATTATTATCAGTAGAAATGACTGGTAAGTTATCTGCCCGAATTGCACAAGGGCTTGGTGGTGGTTTACTTACCGCACGGCTAGGTTATCAAGCGATGACCTTGTGTCGTCCCATTGCCTTTAATAAACACAATAAGCCTAAATTATCACATGTACATCAGCATTTACTGGGCGAATTAAAGCAGTTTACGTTGTCAATGATGTCTAAAAGTAAATCGAAACAAACTCAAACAGTCGACAAGAGTGAATAAAAAAATATGTATTTTTTTTGAACAATTCGATTTTATTGACTACATTTAGCCTCCGATCCGTAAACGGTAAAGCGTTGCGGATCTTTCGAGCTTGGTAATGGAGAAGGACAACATACCAGCAAATCAAGGAAAGAAAGGAGAATCGAATGAAATCATTGACTTTAACAGCAGTGTTTTTAGGGGCCTGCTGTTTGCTCAGTAGCCATACCTATGCAGCAGAAACGGCTAAGACGATGGCCGAACCCACAAAAAAAGTGACTAAAACGGTTGAGGCAACATCAACCAAAATGCGAAAGATCAATATTAATAAAGCCAGCGCAGAAGAATTACAAGCGCTTAAAGGTATTGGGCAAGCCAAAGCACAAGCGATTGTGGATTATCGAACCAAAAACGGTAAATTCACCGATGTGCAACAGCTCACTTTGGTTACTGGTATTGGTGATAAGTTAGTTAGCCAGAATGCCGAGAATATGAGCTTCTAGGCTAGATGCTCATTCACACTAAAAACGGAAGCAATGGCTTCCGTTTTTTTATGCAAAGCTAAAGTCATCTCAGTAAAAACTAAAATCTAGCCTTATGTCAGCTGATTATTGAGCGTTGAATGCTTGGCCATTTGTACCAATAGATTCATTACCCATCAAAAATAAATACGTAGGCATGATTTCTTGTGCTGTTTTCAATGTCTGTGGATCTTCACCAGGATAAGCTTTTGCGCGCATTTCAGTGCGAGTCGCACCTGGGTTGATACTATTGGCTCTTACGGAAGTGTTATCACATTCATCGGCTAAAACTTGCATCATGCCTTCGGTAGCAAATTTAGAAAAAGCATAAGGTCCCCAATAAGCACGCCCTTTACGACCCACACTGCTTGAGGTAAAGATAATTGAGGCATGTTCACTTTTGCGCATAATCGGCAATAACGATTTGGTCATGATGGCTTGAGCGGTGACATTCACTTTTAAAATGGTTTCAAGAGAGGTTAAATCAATATGCTCAAATGGCCCTAATGCCCCCAATTGTGACGCATTATGCAATAAGCCATCTAAACAACCAAACTGTTCAGCAATGGTGTCTGCCATATCAATATAATTCTGTTCAGTCGCACCTTTCATATCTAAGGGCACAATAGCTGGTTTGGGATATCCAGCATTCACTATTTCATCGTATACATTTTCAAGTTTTTTGACCGTTTTACCCAGTAAGATAACGGTTGCGCCGTGTTTCGCGAACTCGATTGATGCTGCACGGCCAATACCGTCTCCAGCACCAGTAACCAAGATTGTTTTGTTATTCAGTAAATCTTTTGTCGCTTGATATTCCAACATGATTAATTATTTCCTCTACGCGCAATCGCCCGTCAAATCTAGTACCGGATAAAAAATAAACGACCGTTTGAAACAAATGATTGATAATTGTGTATGAATAGGTCATTTGCATGTAACAAACTTGTAGCTAACTCAATAATTTTACGTTAACTTGAGAATAGTTGAGGACTAACATAAGTCCTTATTTGGTCGCATGATAGGACTATTGTGACCAATTCTTGGGGAAAACAAAATTATTAAAACAAGATTTGGGGAAAAAAAGATGAAAAGACTCATTTTGGGTGTTGCAATTGCATCTGCTCTTGGCTTAACGGCATGTGGTGGTGATACTTTTAACGAAGCAAAAGATAATGTTGAACCTTTGGTGCCTTTATCACACGTTCAATTCGATCCTGCTAATGGCAAGCTACCTTTACCGAACGATTTATTGTTTAGTGGCACCACGGATGGCACGTTGACAATTCCGGGTGAAACCGGTGTCGATTATACCAATCCTCAAACTGCACTGGGTGCATTAGATGGATGGTCAACTAGCTCACCAATATCAATAACAATGGAGTTAGCAAAAGACCTTCAAGGTAATGCATTAACGATTGATGCTGACTCAGTATTCCAGCCAGGCGCGGTGCGCGTTTTTGAAGCCACAGTGGGCGGTTCATTATCTACCGATCCTGAGTGTACTTCACAGGCCTCAGTTTCAGCTTGTAAAGTGGGTGAAGAATTAACATTTGGTGTTGATTTTGTGACTAAAGCCTCAGGTAACAACGTTGTTATCGTGCCACTTAAGCCGCTTAAGCCGATCCAATCTTATTTATATGTTGCAACTGATTTAATCCACGACTCATTGGGTCGAAGTATTGCTGCATCGACGACGTATAACTTATTAAAATTAGATATTGAAACTAAGCCGCTAGAAACTGCAGCGCAGTTACAATTACAAGGTTTAGTTAATAGCTACGAAAAAGGGGCTGCAGCAGCCCATGGTGTTGATCCAGACAATATTATTTACTCTGGCTTATTTACCACTCAGTCAGTTGCTAACGTATATGAAACCACTAAGTTATTAATGGCATCTAATCCTGCCTATACACCTTCATTTGTCC
Source organism: Shewanella vesiculosa (assembly GCF_009994065.1). Classification (NCBI taxonomy): domain Bacteria; kingdom Pseudomonadati; phylum Pseudomonadota; class Gammaproteobacteria; order Alteromonadales; family Shewanellaceae; genus Shewanella; species Shewanella vesiculosa. The sequence goes on along the minus strand of NZ_JAACSD010000008.1, from coordinate 139,208 downwards.
AAGCGCCAACACCAGCAGGTTACACGGTTGCTCAGGCTGTTGGTTTAACGGAAGCTAGTGGTTTAGCTTACACGCTAGCCAATATTGCCGACGTGTATACGGCAAAAATTAAAGTGCCATTCTATGGTGACTGTTCTTCTGCCAGCTGTGTGATTCCTGTTGTTGATGGTAAGCCAACTGCACCAAACGGTCGCTGGTTTGCTCAAGGTGATAGTCCAGTTTCAGTATTGTTGTCACTTCAGGCGGGAACATTAAGCCAAGCTAATTTCTTCGCTCAAGCGTCTGAGCAAGGTGTTGACCCACAAGCTGCGTTAGCTAATCCTGCATTACTTGCTGGTAAGCAATGGATGCTTGACGACGGCACATCAGCTGATAAAACTAAGCACCTAACTCGTCTTAATCCAATCCCTGCTATCAAAGGTTATGAAACGATTCCAGTGCAAATTACCATACCCAACGCGGCTAAATTAGCAGCGTTTCAAGGTGATGCGTTTGTTGCACCAACCAATGGCTGGCCTGTGACAATTGCTATGCATGGTTTAGGCGGTGGTAAAGAAATGGCGCTAGCTTATGCAGGAACTTATGCAGCTGCTGGTGTAGCGACTATTTCAATCGATATGCCTTTGCATGGTGCTCGCTCGTTTGATTTAGATAAAGATGGTATCTATGAGATTTCAGCAACAGCACCTGCGTTTGGTAATGTTATTGGTACTCCTGATGCTTTCGAAAATGGTAACCCGCTAGTGTTTGTTAACATTGCCAGTACATTAACGGTGCGTGATAACTTCCGTCAGGCAACCTTAGATCATTTAGCATTACGCTTATTATTGACCGGAATGGCGCAGCAATTAGCGGCGGCAAATCAACCACAAGTGTTTGATGTGTCTAAAATCAGTGCGCAAGGCTTAAGCTTAGGTGGCATTGTAGGAACAACATTTGCTACTTATGCCAGCACAGGTTTAGTTAACCCAATGACGGGCGATACTTTACCTAACGCTTATGCGATTAACGCAGCATCGTTAGTGGCTCCTGCGGGTGGTTTGGCTGGTGCATTTGCCGGCTCTGCTGCTTTTGGTCCACAATTATTTGATAATGTCACAGCTTCAAGCACGTTCGCTGCTCTATTAGCTTCGGCAAATACTGCCGGTTACGAAGAAGGCACTCCTGAATATGCTGCGTTAGTACAAGCGGTGTACGCTGGATTTCTTCCATCGTTTGCATTAGCGGTACAAACTGCGATGGACTCTGCAGATCCTGTAAACCATGGTGCAATGTTAGCGGCAACAGGTTTACCTGTTCACTTAATTGAAGTTGCTGGCGATGCGACAAACTTACCAGACCAGACATTGCCTAACAGCGTTGAAGGCTTCCCATTATCGGGTACTGAGCCTTTAATTAGTGCAATTGGTTTAGGTTGTGTTGATTCAACTATGCCAGGCTCAGGTGCGGTTCGTTTCTCTAAAGGTCATCACAGTTCTATTGTGAGCCCTGGTGAAGTGGAAGGTGTCACTGACGGTATGGCTGCTGCAGCAACGGCTGAAATGCAATCTCAAGTAGCTGGATTTGCTAAGTCGGCAGGTGCTGGACAAGCAACGATAGTCGTGTCAAATAGCGATGTTATTAAGAGTTGTAACTAATACTTACTAATTAGTGTTCGTTTTTAATTAAAACCCAGCAATTTGCTGGGTTTTTTATTCTCTATTTATTGGTGATTACTGTTAAAATGTCGCCAGAATGTTTTCCTTGTATGGAGCGAGATTTGGAATTTTTATATGAATACGGCTTATTTTTAGCGAAAGCTGTGACAATAGTGCTAGCGATAGCTGCCGTGGTGATCTTGGTGCTCGCTAGCAGCATGAAGCATAAAGCTGATAAAGGTGAATTACGCCTGACCGATATTTCAGACGAGCTAATTCAACTTAAACACGAGTTGAAAGAAGAATTACTGACTAAAAAGCAATTTAAGGCCTACGAAAAGCAAGTAAAAGCAGAAGAGAAAGCCGCTGAGAAACAAGATTTAACCAAAGGGAAAGTATTTGTAATTGATTTTAAAGGCAGTATTGATGCCAGTGAGGTAGCCTCATTACGTGAAGAGGTGACGGCTATTCTAACTATTGCCGATAAAGATGATCAAGTGCTGGTAAATGTTGAAAGTGGTGGCGGTATGGTTCATGGCTATGGCCTAGCATCAAGTCAGTTAGACCGTTTACGCCAAGCCAATATCCCCTTGTCGATTTGTATTGATAAAGTGGCAGCAAGCGGTGGCTATATGATGGCGTGTGTGGCTAACAAAGTCTATGCCGCACCATTTGCTATTGTTGGGTCGATAGGGGTTGTAGCGCAGGTGCCTAACTTCAATCGTTTACTTAAAAAGCATGATATTGACTATGAGCAACACACTGCCGGTGATTTTAAGCGAACGTTAACGGTATTTGGTGAGAATACAGATGAAGGTCGTGCTAAATTCCAACAAGAGTTAGAAGAGACACACGTGCTATTTAAGGCGTTCGTTGGTCGTTATCGTCCAAGTATGGACATCGCCAAAGTTGCCACTGGAGAGCATTGGTATGGTCAACAAGCAATCGATTTAGGCTTGATTGATGAAGTGTCTACCAGTGATGATGTGATTCTAAACTTTGTAAAAACTCATCAAGTCATCAAAATTAGATATCAAATGAAGAAAAAACTGGCTGATAAAATTGCCCATGGTGCCTCGTTATCAGTTAATGCTGTCATGAATAAACTGATTGAGCGCAATCAATCGGTTTAATCTGATTATGGTAAGTAAAACGTTTTATCATAAAAAAACGACAGCCTTTGCTGTCGTTTTTTATATTAAGCATCAAACTGAATGATTCAGATTATTGTGCTTTATAACTAATATGCTGGTGGAAGCGTAAGATGACATCAACGTGTTCTTTGTCGATATCAAATTCTTGCGTAAATATTCGTAACGCATCTTCAACTTGGTTCATAAAGCGACCATAGCCTTCATCTGTTTCATCACTCTTGCCAGCGACAATAACAAAACGAAATACATCGACTAGTTTATTGCTGTCCCAGTGACCGATAGGTGCTGGTGATTGGACATTTGGGTCAAAACCAATCATTTGGAATTCATCAGTGCTAGTAAGTTGCTCATATTTACTATTACGAACCAATGGTAACTTACCATTAGCAACCATAGCGACACGGCTTAATTGTTTACTTTGCGTAGCTTGGACAAACTTGTCATAAACATTTTGATAAATACTGCCAAAGTCGACATTATCATTAGCCAGTAATTGTTTTTTTATCCTGCGATCAACTGGGATATTGATGGTGACGTAGTTTAGAGTACTGACGTTTTCAGGCAGTTCACAGTGACGACGTTGGTAGCGACTATCAACCGCTCGTAATTTATACCCATAAGTTTCTTTTAAGCCTTTGGCTTTGGCAAAAAAGTCATAAGAAATATGTTGATGGTCACGAATTTTAATCGGCACATTCTTAACGGGCAATAATGGCGCAAGTTCAGAAATAAAATGCTGAACTTTACTGTGGAAACTCGCTGAATTACTGCGTAAATCATCGCCTGTGGCTAGGAACACAATACGTAATTTGCGTGCTCGAAACCCAGGTGTGCTGTGGATTCGGTTAGCTTCATGGTGGGCTGGATTATAAAAGAAACGTAATTGTTCGTTTGAACTTAAGCAGTAAGCTTCGCTATGGAAACGAACCATAGGCAGTTTGTCTGTGGTGACAACGTGGACGTTATATAATTCTTGTTTTTCGGCGAGTTGATAGACAAGTTTACTAAACTCATCATAACAAGTTTCTAAGTCAGCATACGTATTGAGGTATTCATCGGTTAATGGAAAACCAATGGTAATGTATTGATTTTTACGTGTTGCTGTTGGCAAGTATACTTTTTTTTGACGACTGACGGACATATTATTTCCTTATTGCCTTTGTTGTTGTCTAAAGTTTATCGTTATTTATTGATTGTGATTTAATCTGCTTGCTGTGTCCATTTTAAACACAGATGCTTAAATTAAAATGACTTTTGATCACTATATTAATTTTTTTTTAACATATTAAGCAAAACTCATTTAATTTTAAGTGTTTACTCGGATAATACTTGGGTGATCCAAGGTAACATCCATTGCGTAATAGTAGCTTGCGCCTGCTCATTTGGATGAATGCCATCACGTTGCATTAGAGATTTGTCTGGCGCAATATCTTGCATGAAAAAGGGTATTAGCTTAATGCTATATTCATCGGCCAATTGGTGGTAAATCTGAGTAAAAGATTTGGCGTACCTAGGGCCGTAGTTAGGTGGTACCATTATCTCGGTTAATAAAACATTGGCGCCATGTTGCTGTGATAAGGTAATAATTTGTGTAAGATTTGATTTCAGTTTGCTGGGCGGAAAACCCCGCAATCCATCGTTACCGCCTAGCTCAATGACAACTAAGTCAGGTTGGCTTGAGGTCAGTAAACCCGGGAGTCTTCGTAATCCTCCCGCCGTGGTCTCACCACTAACAGAGCCATTTATAATTTGATGCTGTGGCAGTTCGTTGCGGAGTAATTGCACCCATCCTTGCTCTTCTGACATGCCATAGCCTGCACTTAAGCTATCACCCAATATCAAAATCGTGGCAGCATAGGTTGGTACACTCATTACTATCAGTAAAAACACACTACTAAGCACGCGTTTAAGTGACGAATAGAAGAAGGATTGTATGTCTAATAATATCGATCGAAATATCAGTGCCATTACTGTAACTAACCTCAATAAAACTGTCGTGACCCAAGTGGGAGAGTTGACTATCCTCAACGGCATTAATATAGAAGTCAAGCAAGGAGACAGTATCGCCATTTTGGGACCATCAGGTTCAGGCAAGTCGACACTGCTAGGTTTGCTTGCTGCATTAGATACTCCTAGCTCTGGTGAAATTGTGTTAGATGGTGTAGCACTATCTGGGTTGAATGAAGAACAAAAAGCCGCATTGCGTAAGAAAAAAGTCAGTTTTATCTTTCAGTCATTTATGTTGGTTGACACGTTAACGGCTTTAGAAAATGTCATGTTACCAGCAGAGCTTTCTGGTGTTAAAGATGCCAAACAAAAAGCTCAATCCATGCTCGAGCGTGTTGGTTTATCTCATCGATTAAATCACTTACCTAAACAATTATCTGGTGGCGAGCAGCAACGCGTTGCCATTGCTAGAGCCTTTATTTGCGAGCCTAAAGTATTGTTTGCAGATGAACCCACAGGCAACTTGGACAGTGTAAACGGTGACAAAATTGCCGATATGCTGTTTGCTTTAAACCAAGAAAGTGACACCACGCTGGTCTTGGTGACTCATGATTTGCATCTTGCGAAGCGCTGTGGCCGGCAGTTAGTGATGGAAAATGGTCACTTATCAGAACCCAATGTAGTCAATCTCTCGAGTCAACAACACTCTGAGTTTACTGCGGAGGTTAATTAATGGAATGGCAAATTGCGTGGCGCTTGTTTAAACGTGAACTCGCTCAAGGGCAATTAATTCTTATTGTATTGGCGATTACCTTAGCAGTGTTATCAGTAACTGGGCTTGCGCGAGTCAGTGAGCGTTTACAAGTTGCTATTAACGGTGAAGCGGCCAACTTTATTGCTGCCGACCGTATTATTGACTCGCCAGTTGAGCTTGACCCACAAGTGCTGACCATAGCGGATAAGCTTGGTCTCGCCCATGTCACCAATATGCAATTTAATTCGATGGTATATTCCGGAGATAAATTTCAGTTAGTGACGGTCAAAGCTGTAGGTGATGGTTACCCATTAAAAGGCGATATCGAACTCAGTAGTGGTGTCACTCAGGCGATGCCAAAGACAGGTCAAGCATGGTTTGAGAGTCGTCTAGGTGGTTTACTTGGTTTCCCGCAAAGCATTGAGTTAGGCAATAGTGAGCTATCACTAACCGAAGAGATTAAGCGTTTACCTGATGCTGGTTTTAATCCGTTTGCATCTTCGCCAGTGTTACTGATCCGCCTAGATGACGTGGCGGCGACAGGTATTATTCAGCCTGGCAGTAGGGTGACCTATTTATACCAATTTACCGGAAATGCTGATCAATTAACCGTATTTGAGCAGCAAGCTAAACCTTTACTCAATAACAGCCAAAGATGGGTAGACGTGCAGTCGGGAGATTCTCCGATCGCTTCGGCGGTGCAACGTGCTGAGCGATTCCTGCTGCTTGCCAGTTTACTCGGTATAGCCCTTGCGTGTGCGGCGATTGGTATTGCGGCGCAGCGTTATTGCCAACGCCATTATGATGTTGTTGCCATGCTCAAAACCTTTGGCGCCTCGGGTAAGCAAATTAGAGTATTATTCGGACTGCATCTGTCTTTGGTGACATTACTGGGTATTGCACTGGGTCTGCTGGGCGGAGTATTACTTGATCTTGGTATAACGGCATTTCTGCCTAAAGAAATCGCCGCTTATTCACCACCATACTTACGCCCTGTATTACTGGGCGTTAGCACGGGTTTGATTAGTGCATTTATGTTTTCGGCTTATCCATTAATGCGCTTGTTAGCCATTCCCCCCTTAAGAGTATTGCAGCGTCAATTAGAAGGCTTGCAACTGGGGATGTGGTTACATCTGCTATTAAGTTTGGCTGCCATGGCTTTGTTAGGCTATTTATATTCTAGAAGTTTAGCCTTGACCATGACAGTGGTGCTTGCAGTACTACTATTAGGTTTGTTATTAAGCGTGCTTGGATTTGTGATGATCCGTTTTGGTCATGGTATCGGCATGAAAACCACCAATCCTTTCCAATTAGCTTTGGCTGGTCTTCGCCGACGTGCGCGCCAAAATGCGGTGCAATTAGTCGGTTTTAGCAGTGCGTTAGTATTACTGTTAACGATTTTGGCTTTGCGCCAAGATTTACTCAATGAATGGCAAAAGCAGTTACCTGAAAATGCCCCTAACTACTTTTTAGTCAATATCGCGCCTGAAGATGCTAAACCATTGAATGACTTTTTGACGCTTAATCATATTAATGCGACTGACATTTATCCTGTGGTTCGTGGGCGTTTGACGCACATTAATGATGAAGAGTTGATTTCAGGTAAGCAGTCTGAGGACGGTGTTGAAGGGCGAGTAGGTATTTCTCGTGAACTAAACTTAACGTATCGAGAGACCTTACCACCTAATAATAAGCTCCTTGAAGGTGAGTTTAATCAGGCTAGCAATGATGTGTCGGTTGAATCTGGTGTTGCTGATCGCTTAGGTATAGTGTTGGGCGATAAGCTAACCTATAGCATAGATAATCAAGCCTTCTCGGTTAAGGTTACCAGCATAAGGCAGGTTCAATGGGAAACTCTACAGCCTAATTTTTTCATGATTTTTACCCCAGAAGCATTGGCGCCATTTGCTTATACCTCGATGGCGAGCTTTCATCTTAATGATGCGCAATTAGCCGCGGACGGCAGCCTACTGAGCGCGAATCAAGTGGTGCTGCAATTGATCCAACAATTCCCGACGGTATCGATTATTGATGTTGGCGCTATGGTTGAACAGTTACGACAAATTATCGATCAAGTGTCATTATCCTTGTCATTAGTGTTGGTTCTAGTGTTACTGGCCAGTGCTTTAGTACTGATAGCCCAGACTGAAGCAGGTATGGCGACTCGGCAGCGAGAATTGGCGGTATTACGAACGTTTGGTGCATCAGGTTGGTTATTAAGAGCGGCTACTGGATTTGAATTTGCTTTACTTGGGGCCATCGCAGGTTTATTGGCAGTCATTGTTGCTGAGTTTGCTTTGTACATGCTTAAAACCCAAGTGTTTGAGTTGGTCGTTTATATGCATTGGCCTTGGTGGGGGATAACGCCAATTGCTGGAGCAATCATTGTGGCGATTCTTGGGGTATGGCGTTGTCGTCAGTTACTTAATAAGTCGTGCAGTGACATGTTAAAAGAGGGCTAAAGTACTTATAAATCTTAAGGGAGATGCATCGTCATCTCCCTTTTTTATGCTGCTTTTTTACCTTAGTTAATCACTGATGTGATTACTTTTGAGGCATTTTATATTGCGTTGAGCAATAGGCTCTATCAATTCCTTCTGGGCGCAGTTTAAGATGTTTGGTTTTACGGCCACTAACACGGGCTCTCCACGACTTAAAGCTATTGGGTTTGAGTGATGAGCGCATGAGTTTAATCACATTTGATTCGGTTAAGCCATAAAGGTGCTCAATGGCTTCAAATGGCGTGCGGTCTTCCCATGCCATTTCAATGATCCTTGAAGTGTCTTGTGGTGATAGCATTGAGTATCATAATGTTATTGGGTTTGCACTTCAGTACGTTAGTTAACTGAGTTTAGATTAGTGTTTGAATGATTTGTGCTAAGGATTAATCAATTTGTTAAAGTATTGGCCTAAGTTGACTAACCCTAATGGTTAACTCGAGTATAAGTGAGTGATGTTTATTTAGCGTGAGTATATGATGCGCCTTGACCAACTGGAGTGTAAAAATTTTTATCAACTCAATCTCAAGTCATTGATACTATAAATTAAGATAAGGTTTTATCAATACGAGTACGGGAGGCGGCGATTTAAGTTGGCTTACAGTATAATTCAGTTATATTAAATAATGTTCCGTGTCGATTTCTTGGAGTACAGTGGTTAATTTGGTGATTAAACAGTGTAAGTTCTGAATCATGTATGATTTAGTCCACCTTGATAAATCGTTGTTGGGGGAAAATATTGTCGATGGAACATAAGACGCCACTCTCATATCATTTTAAAGACAAACATATATGGTTTGACATGACCATGCTGGTGGCTTTGTTCGTGGTGGCAGCCTACGTTCCTCTTTTAAAAATTGTTCCTTTAGTTGCCTGTCTTGAGTTATTCAGCTTTTTTAGTTTTCACTTGCTAGCAAAACGTCGCCGATTCCAGTTACAGGGTTTTCTGGGGGGATTTATTTCCAGCACGGCAGTTTTTATACAAATACTAAATGATAAAAAATTTGCATCAACAAGTGAGCGTGACTTGTTACTGACATTGCTGTTTGCCTTATGCTCTATGTTACTGGAATGCCTATTTATTATCTTTTTTTTGGCCGACCAATTATCCTTTATTTTTTACATACCCTTTGTCACACAGTTAATGTTTTTTATTACGGTGATTACATATGTGCAGATCCCATCCAATTTGCTTTTTTTAAGCAACCAATCAAGACAATCTACAGTTGATATTGAGCTATTAATTGATCATCCAATAAGCTGGAAAAATGTCGCTAAGCTATCTATTTTTATCCTCGCACTTGTTTATGGCATGAATTTTATCGGCAGTGAACTTGGTCTATCTCGAGGGATCAGTACTTTGCTAGTATCATTTTTTGAAGCTCATGCCATTCTAGTCTCTGTGATGACCGAATGGTCGATGAATCCGCAGGGTATTGATTTAATAAAATTATTGTTGTTAATTTTACTCGGTAACAGCATCAGTAAATCGTATCTGGTATTTAAAGGAAGCAATTTTTCTCACAAATGGTTTTTTATTGCAATGATGTTGGTGGGGTTTGCGTTAAGTGTCGGTGTTACATATCTTTGCTCTTTATTGCTTTAGTAATGTGTTGGCTATTTCCCCTAACACCAACACCAACACCAACACCAACACCAATACCAATAGTAATAGCAATTTATGTCTGTGGCATAATATCCGCTTGAGTAGCCAATAGAAAATGATTATCCCAAGTTAAGGTTATTTATGCGTCTTGATCGATTTGTTTGTAAAAGTACTGAGTTATTAAAGTGTGATGCTATCCAACATATCCATAATGGTGAGGTGTGCGTAAATGGTGTGGCTGTTAGGAATGAAGCTGTTCAGGTGCATGAAAATAATCAAATTACCTTAAAGGGTCAAAACCTTACTGCTCGAGCGTTTCGTTATCTGTTAATCAATAAACCCACCAATATGCTTTGTTCAAATGTTGATGGTGTCTATCCGTCGATTTTTTCATTATTGGATGTTGAACGGTTATCTGAACTCCATATTGCCGGGCGCTTAGATGCCGATACTACTGGGTTAGTTCTAATTACCGATGATGGTCGTTGGACTTTTGCGATTACCTCTCCTTCAGGCGAGTGTCATAAAGTCTACCGGGTTAAGTTAGCCAAACCGCTGGTTGATGATGCAGCAGAACGTTTTTTACAAGGCATTGCTCTTGATGGTGAGCAAGGGCTTACATTACCGGCGGTATTGCAAATCATCACAGCCAAAGAAGTCTTGCTGACATTAACTGAAGGCAAATTTCATCAAGTTAAGCGCATGTTTGCCGCAATCGGTAATAAAGTACTCTCACTTCATCGTGAAAGCATTGGTGCTGTCAACGCCGATGTGGAAGTCGGGCAGTGGCGGTATCTAACCGATGCAGAAGTTAAATCATTTAATGCTTAATTAGAAAATGTAAGTGGGTGTGATAACCATGAGCAGATCGTTCGTTACCGCAGTTCAATAATCTGCAAACGGCTCGTTATTGATTAAGTCTGTAATACGGGACTGCGCCAAACTAGCAAACAATAACCAGTTTGATTGACATAAGCCAAATGTGGTTCTGCTGGTTTCCATATTCCTTGTTAGCCTAAATTGCAGTTATTCTCCCCGTTTGTGGAGATAAGCTAGCACCTCAGATATCACTGCGATGATTTTCAATTTATCAAAAATTAGTATAACGATAAATTTATATTATTTACTGTGTGATCGTCAGCCTAAAAATGGCTATGCTAGTGTCTTGCTTGATCGCCATTAATGAGAGTGTACATAGATGGCTGCGATCTAGTATCTGATGCAATAGAGGCTTAGCATGTTAAATCAACAATGGTTAACGACATTTATTAAACTGGTTGAAATAGGGCATTTTACTCACACAGCAGAACAGCTTTTTATGACGCAACCGGGTGTCAGTCAGCATATTAAAAAGCTTGAACAGCAGGTCGGTGTTGATTTACTCATTCGAATAGGTAAAAGCTTTGAACTGACGGCAGCGGGGATTATTTTACATCAACGAGCGTTAGTTTGGCAGCAACAACAACAGCAAGTATTATCACAATTAGCGGTTGATGATGAGCATATTGGTGAGTGTCGTATTGCCTGCTCAGGTTCAATGGCCTTGCTACTATATCCTCACCTTATTGACTATCAGTTGCCATATAATCAACTACAAATCTATCTGGAAGCGGCGCCCAATAAACGTATTATTGATAGTGTTATGGCCAATACTATTGATGTGGGCATCATTACCCAATCGATTAATATGGATGAGCTGGTGGTAACCCCATTAGCCGCACAATCATTGTGCTTAGTGTTGCCTCAGTCATACCCTCATCACTCTGTTACATTTGAACAACTCATGGCGCTTGGCATGGTGAGTCATCCTGATGCTATGCATTATTGGTCGCAAATAGCCTGTCAGTACTTCAGTGAAAAACAGGCTCTAGCATTGCAGGTGCCTATCCGCAGTTATGTTAACCAATTAAACCAAATTCTGGTACCTGTGGCTAAAGGACTGGCATTTGCTGTGCTACCACAATTTGCGGTCGACCATTTTACTCAAGCACAAGATATCCGTATTGCATCGTTTGCCAATGAGCATGGCGATAATGTGGTGGTTGCAGAGCCATTATTCATTATTTATAAACAGCATCGACCACTTGCTCGACGCTATGGGCCAATTATCGATAAAATTAAACAGCTAGTTTAGGGACGGGGCCCTAGTTTGCTGAATTGACCACCTGTTGTAATGCGCTGTTGATGTCAGTGTATTGAAACTCAAATCCTGCCGCCAAAGCTCGTTTAGGTAATACAAATTGGCCTGTAGTGAGCAACTCTGACATTTCACCCATGGCTAGTCTTAGCGCTAATGGTGGCGTAGTTATTTTGGCAGGACGGCTTAGTGCGCTACCTAGCGCTTTAGCAAATACGGCATTACTCACAGGCTGAGGTGCCGTTGCGTTATAAATGCCTTGTGAGTTCGAATTATTGAGTAAGTAGCTAAATAGTTTGATTAAATCATCAATGTGGATCCAGCTCATACCTTGTTCGCCATTGCCTATTGGGCCGCCTAAACCGAGCTTAAAGGGCGGTAACATTTTCGCCAATGCGCCGCCATTTTTACCGAGCACAATCCCAATGCGGGTGATGCATACTCGGGTCTGTTGCGATTGAGCTTGAAGCGCAAGGTTTTCCCACTCTTGACAAATATCATGACTAAATTCAGCATGAAATCCGCTGGTTTCATCCACAGGGGTATCACCCTGTCTGCCATAATACCCTACAGCTGAAGCGCTAATAAAAGTATGCGGTGGGGTGGTACTTTTGCGGATAAGCTGAGTTAACGCCGTGGTGATATCCCAACGACTGTCACAGATAAGTTTCTTTTGCTTATTGCTCCAACGTTTATTGACTATCGGTTCGCCAGCAAGATTAATCACAGCATCTATATCGTTAAGGTCTGATTTGTCTGCCAGCGTTTGCCAGTACTGATGATGGCTGCCAAGAATGTTTTTGCTGTTATTAATATTTCTCGTCAATATTACTAGCTGGTGGTCACTCAGTGATTTGACTAACTGTTTGCCAACAAACCCTGTTGCGCCAGTGATTAATATTTTCATCTAAACTCCCCTTTACTCTATATTGCAATATACGATGGTAAACTTAAAATGTGATCACATTGTGCGCATACCATGGTGGTTACTGGGGCTTTTGATAGCATAACTCCATCGACACTGAGTCTGCAAAACGCAGTGCATGGGGTTTATCGATTTCGACGCTGGCAAATTCAACCCAGTCATGTTCACTGGCAATGGCTAGGGTTTGGTTGGTTAAGTTTTCCAGTAATGAAAAGCGATTATTTTCAATTAAAGCAATAATTTTTTTGGTGATAGTGCGATAATTCAATGCATCTTCGACACTGTGACTATTTCGGGCTTTATCGGCACAATAATGAATTACTACGTTAATGATGACATCTTGTTGGTTATTGATTTCGTCATCTTTAATGCCGATATAAGTACGTAAACGTAAGTTTTTAATGCGTATAATAGCGGTTTCTGGTTTCATATAATGTCAGTGGATCCCTGAAAGTGGTGATGTGCCAATATTGCCATCAACTGATATACGAATCGACAACAAATTTTAACTTAGTTTGCAATATGTTACTGAGTTCAGCTTAGCATATAGAATCATTTTAATAAGCAATAATAAGGATTTTTCGGCCTATGAAAGGAATACAACAATCTCCAATGGCTGTGCGCAGTTTTGTGGTAATGGCTTGTGTGGTGATTATTTTAGCGGGGATAAAAACGGCCAGTCCGATAGTCGTACCTTTTGTATTATCCGCATTTTTAGCGGTAATTTGTAATCCTGCGATAGTGTTGATGACGCGTTATCATATTCCTAAATGGCTATCTATCATCTTATTAATGGGCTTTATAGTGTTAATGGGGTTATGGCTGGCCAGTTTAGTGGGCAGTTCAGTGACTGAGTTTTCAAAGGAAATGCCCAAGTACCGTGAGCAATTGATTGAACAATTCGCCTGGATCCTTGAAAAACTCAAAGACTTTAATATTCAGATTTCAAAGCAAAAGGTGCTCGACTACTTTGATCCTGGCATGGCGTTATCCATGACCACAAATATGTTGTCTGGTGTTGGTAATGTGATGGCTAATTTATTCCTGATTATTTTGACTATCGTATTCATGTTATTTGAAGCGCAATCAATGCCTAGAAAGTTTCATTTAGCCCTCGATGCTCCAGATAAGCGTTTACAGCAAATCGACAAATTTTTGCAGTCGGTTAATCAATATATGGTGATTAAAACCCTTGTCAGTTTAGCGACAGCAGTGGTTGTTGGTATCGGTTTGACTATCATTGGCGTTGATTATGCTTTGTTATGGGCAGTCATTGCTTTTCTGTTTAATTATATTCCTAATATTGGTTCTATTATTGCCGCTATTCCTGCTGTGTTATTGGCTTTTATCCAAATGGGCCCAGGGGCTGCAGGTATTACTGGTTTATTGTATGTGGGTACCAATATGGTGATGGGTAATATGGTTGAACCGCGTTTTATGGGCCGTGGTTTAGGCTTGTCTACCTTAGTGGTTTTTTTATCATTGATTTTTTGGGGTTGGCTGCTTGGCTCTGTCGGCATGTTGTTGTCGGTTCCCTTAACCATGATTGTTAAAATTGGTCTTGAATCGAGCCAGTCTGGCAGTTGGCTAGCGACTTTATTGTCAGATAATGTCGATGAATTGCCCAGTGAATCAAGCCGTAATGTTGAAACTGCAACTGCAACTGCAACTGAAACAGCAACCGTATCGAGTGACGCTGATAACCATCATGCCGATAGTGATGTCACTGATGACGTTGCAAATGACCATGACGTGGAGAATGCTGCCAAGGCATCAACGAAAGATGCATAACCCTATTGATTGTATTTAGTTTATTGAGTTAAGAGAGTGTATGAAAGGTTTTTTACAAGCGGTTCCAAATTTGACATTCGGCGATGATGTTTGCCGTTTATTTCACGGTCGTGGTGGGTTATTCGCGGGCGATGAACACCTGTGTTTAGATTGGTACAAGCCGGTATTATTGCTTACCAGTTTTAAGATGCTCGAAAGTGAGCAACTCGATGAATTAGTTGCTGCCATAGTGGCACTTTGGCAGCAACAACGACCAACTGAAACACTTAATTTAGTCTACCAATACCGTCATGGTGGCCAAACATTGAGTGAGTTATTGCATGGTGAAGTACCAGAGCAGCATATAGTGACTGAAAACGGTGCGCGTTTCTTAGTGCATTTATTACGCGGTCAAAACCACGGCTTATTTTTAGATATGGCCAATGGTCGAGCCTGGGTGAAACAGCATGCAAAACATAAAAAGGTGCTTAATTTATTTGCCTATACCTGCGGCTTTTCTGTGGTTGCTTTGCAAGGCGGTGCAGATGAAGTTGTCAACATGGACATGAGTAAAGGTGCATTAAGCATAGGTAAGCAAAACCATGTGTTAAATGACTTACCTGCAGGGGCGCGTTATTTAGGCCACGATATTTTTAAGTCTTGGGGTAAATTAACTAAGCTTGGACCCTATGATTTGATTGTGGCCGATCCTCCAAGTAATCAACGCGGCAGTTTTGTTGCCACTAAAGATTATGAGCGTCTACTCAAACGCCTGCCAGACTTACTGGCGCCTCAAGGCGAAGTGTTATTGTGCTTAAATGCGCCAGAACTAGGGTGTGATTTTTTGATGCAACAAGTGGCAAATACGGCGCCACAGCTTACCTATATTGAAAGAATTGCTAATCCGCATATTTTTGCCGATATCGATGAACAGAAATCATTAAAAGTATTGCGTTATCGCTTAAGCTAATCTCTTCGTGTGTTACAAAAACCGACAGCCATTTGGCTGTCGGTTTTTTTTGTCTATAAACTCGGCTCAGTCTACCCATCTTCAGCGTGGGCGAGGTCATTATTTGCACTATTTCATATATGAGTAATAGGATGCAATAGTCGAAATGACTGCCTCAACCATGATCGAGCCCGCATTTATTGACTACTTTTTTATGCTTAATCACTCAGTTCACGCGTTTTAGCTATTTAAAATGTTGATTTAGATCATGTTAATCCGTGTTTACCAATTTGTGAGTATATAGTTCGCTGCTGCATTAACGCTAACATTCCCCATGGACCGAATAAACAAGCAATAAAGCAATGATGAATTATTGCTTATATCCCCACTCTTGGAGGACCCATGAGTAATCAAATCAAAAGTAAAAAAGGTTTAGAGTTAAAGATTTTTATCTTTTTAACTGTCTTTCTAGCCCCAATTTTATCTGTATTACTGGTTAGCGCACTAGGTTTTACTATCTGGTTTAGCCAAATTTTAACTGGGCCTCCAGGCGCAGGCTAATCCTAAAAATAATCAACAATGCGAGAGCGATGTATGAGTAATGAACTTCACGTAACCAGCCTAATTGTCCAAGTACACCCCGATAAAATGGCTGACGTAAGACAAAAAATTATGGCCATCAAGAATGCTGAATTGTCAGCTAATAATGACGTTAAGTTAGTGGTTGTCGTAGAAGGTCCGAGCCAACGATCGTTGATGGATGATATCTCAACCATTAATGCCATTCCCGGTGTGTTGACGGCCACCATGGTGTATCACCAAAGTGAAGAGCTTGAAGAAGGTGAAGTATGAACATGAATAGACGCGATTTTATGAAAGCCAATGCCGCTATCGCAGCGGCAAGTGTTGCAGGATTAGCACTACCGACCAGTGCAAGCAACCTGATCACTAGCTCAGAACAAACCAAATTAGAATGGAACAAAGCACCTTGTCGTTTTTGCGGTACCGGTTGTTCTGTGATGGTTGCCACCCGTGAGGGTAAAGTTGTTGCCACACATGGCGATGCCAACAGTGAAGTTAACCGCGGCTTAAACTGCATTAAAGGCTATTTTCTTTCTAAAATTATGTATGGTCGTGATCGTCTGCAAACGCCTATGTTGCGTATGACTGATGGTAAATATGACAAGCATGGCGAATTCACTCCTATTACGTGGGAAAAAGCCTTCGACACTATGGCGGAGCGTTGGAAAGCTACCATAAAAGCCAAAGGCCCAACTGCGGTGGGAATGTTTGGTTCTGGTCAGTGGACCGTCTGGGAAGGATATGCCGCGGTTAAGTTAATGAAAGCTGGCTTTGGTTCAAATAACATCGACCCTAATGCGCGTCATTGTATGGCATCTGCGGTAGGTGGCTTTATGCGTACCTTCGGTATTGATGAGCCAATGGGCTGTTATGACGACATGGAAGCGGCTGACGCGTTTGTGCTTTGGGGCTCAAACATGGCAGAAATGCACCCCATTTTGTGGACTCGTATAACCGACCGTCGTTTAAGTGCGCCACACGTTAAAGTTGCCGTGTTGTCGACCTTTGAACATCGTTCATTTGACCTGGCTGATTTGCCAATTGTATTCACGCCACAAACCGATTTGGCGATGCTTAACTTTATTGCCAATTACATCATCCAAAATGGCAAAGTGAATAAAGATTTTATCAAAAAGCATGTTAATTTCCGCAAGGGTACAACGGATATTGGCTATGGTTTACGGCCAACGCATCCACTGGAAATGAAAGCCAAAAACGTCGCCACAGCGGGTGATTCTACACCGATTGATTTTGACGAATTTGCTAAATTTGTGGCTGATTATGATGTTGAATCTGTGAGTAAGTTGTCTGGTGTACCAGAACATAAGCTTATTGAATTAGCTGAGCTGTATGCTGATCCTGATCGTAAAGTAACGTCATTCTGGACCATGGGCTTTAATCAACATACTCGTGGTGTGTGGTGTAACAACCTGATTTATAACATTCACTTGTTGGTCGGTAAAATTTCTACTCCAGGTAACAGTCCATTCTCATTAACGGGTCAACCGTCTGCTTGTGGTACAGCTCGTGAAGTGGGCACATTCTCACATCGTTTACCAGCTGACATGGTGGTGACTAACCCTGAGCACAGAAAGCGCGCCGAAGAGATTTGGCACATTCCCAGTGGTATTATTCCCCCTAAACCTGGCTACCATGCAGTAGAGCAAAACCGTCGCTTAAAAGATGGCGATTTAAATTGCTACTGGGTTCAAGTGAACAACAATATCCAAGCTGGTGCCAATATTAACGAAGAGGGTTTACCGGGCTATCGTAATCCAGAAAACTTTATCGTAGTGTCTGATGCTTACCCAACCGTGACGACTCAAGCCGCCGATTTGATTTTACCAACAGCAATGTGGGTCGAAAAAGAAGGTGCTTATGGTAATGCTGAACGTCGGACTCAATTTTGGCATCAAATGGTCAAAGCGCCCGGCGAGTCACAGTCTGATTTATGGCAGTTGATGGAATTCTCTAAGCGTTTCACCACTGACGAAGTGTGGCCTGCAGAAGTGTTAGCTGCTAACCCTTCGTTTAAAGGTAAAACCTTATATGAAGTGCTTTATCTCAATGGCAATGTCGATAAATTTCCATTGGCAGATGCTGATCCAAAATACTTAAATGATGAAGCTAAGCATTTTGGTTTTTATATTCAAAAAGGTTTATTTGAAGAATATGCCACCTTTGGTCGCGGTCATGGTCATGATTTAGCTGACTTTGATGTGTACCACAAAGAACACGGCTTACGTTGGCCTGTGGTGAATGGCAAAGAAACCAAATGGCGTTTCCGTGAAGGATCAGATCCCTACGTTAAAGCCGGTACCGACTATGAGTTTTATGGTAAGCCAGATGGTCGCGCGGTTATCTTCGCCTTGCCTTACGAGCCTGCGGCAGAGTCTCCAGATGAAGAGTTTGATATTTGGTTATCAACAGGGCGTGTGCTTGAGCATTGGCACTCTGGTTCTATGACCCAACGTGTACCTGAACTTTATAAAGCTTTTCCTGATGCAGTGTGTTTTATGCACCCTGAAGATGCTAAAAAGCGCGGTTTACGCCGTGGTGATGAGATTAGAGTTGTGTCTCGCCGTGGTGAAATTAAAACCCGTGTTGAAACCCGTGGACGTAATAAGCCGCCTGTGGGCTTAGTGTTTGTGCCTTGGTTTGATGCCAGTCAGCTCATTAATAAAGTGACGTTAGATGCGACAGATCCTTTGTCAAAACAAACTGACTATAAGAAATGTGCAGTAAAGATTGTTAAGGCTTAAGGAGACAGACCATGAAAACAGGTAAATTATTATCGATTATCGCGTTATTAGGTTTCTCTGTCAGTGTAATGGCTACCAGCATACCTGAAGACAAAATCGACACATTACGTTTAGCGCCAATTAATATCGAACCGACACCGCCTGCAATGCAAGCGGTGATCAATACCGATGTTAAGCAGGTTCGTAATTATCCTATGCAGCCACCGGTGATCCCGCACAAGATTGATGGTTATCAAATCGATCTTAAAGTGAACAAGTGTATCCAGTGTCATGCGCGAACCAGTACCGGTCATTCACAGGCGCCAATGGTGAGCGTGACTCACTATATGGACCGTGACAATAATTTCTTGGCTGATTTATCACCCCGTCGTTATTTCTGTACTCAGTGTCATGCACCGCAGTTAGATGCCAAGTTGTTGGTTGAAAATGACTTTGTCGATATAGACCACTTAATGAAGGCGAAAGCCGCAGTTAAGCACTAGGAGCGACTATGTTTGCAAAATTATTTGAGCAACTAAAACTGGTGTGGAAAGTGCTGCGTCGTCCGAGTGTCCATTACAGTCTTGGCTTCTTAACCATTGGTGGATTTATCGCAGGAGTGATCTTCTGGGGCGGATTTAACACCGCTTTAGAGCTGACTAACCGCGAGCAATTCTGTATCGGTTGCCATGAAATGGAAAACAACGTTTATCAGGAGCTGCAAACCACCATTCACTTCACTAACCGAAGTGGTGTGCGTGCAACCTGTCCGGATTGCCATGTGCCACATAACTGGACCGACAAAATTGCCCGTAAAATGCAAGCGTCTAAAGAAGTGTGGGGTAAAGTATTCGGTACTATTAGCACGCGAGAAAAGTTTGAAGGAAAGCGTCGAGAGCTGGCGGAACATGAATGGCAACGCCTTAAAGCTAACGATTCATTAGAGTGCCGTAACTGCCATAATTTTGATTATATGGATTTCACTCGTCAGTCTAAGCGTGCATCACAAATGCATTCAACGTCTCTGGCTAGCGGCGAAAAAACCTGTATCGATTGTCATAAAGGGATTGCACATCAATTACCTGATATGGCGGGTGTAGAAGGGTTCTAAACGGGTTAAGATTGTAAGCGTATAGAAAAGGCCAGCAAATTTGCTGGCCTTTTGTTTTATGCATTTCGAACTAAAGTTGTTTACGTTAAATCAAGCTGTTGCCCAATCACATCAATTAAATATTCAGTGAAATCATGGCCATGGTTTTGCAACATCTTCGGGAACATTGAAATAGGCGTTAACCCAGGGAAGGTATTGATTTCATTCAAAAGGATTTGATTATCATCAGTTAAAAAGAAATCGATACGCGACAAGTGACGTAATTTCATCCCTTTAAAGGCTTTTATTGCGTAATCACGGATCAGTTGACTGATCTCAGGGCTGAGGTTCTCTGCAACCACGTCGGTTCGGGCCTTACTATTTTTAGCGTACTTTTCATCAAATGAATAAAAGGTATTGCTGTCACAAATAATCTCGCCCGGTAAGGTCGCAACTACTTCACCTTGATACTGGTATACGGCGACTTCTAATTCACGCGCATGGATAGTTTGCTCAACGACCACATAAGGGGCATAACTGAATGCGTCTTTAAGTACGTTAGCGATATTGGCTTTCACATCAACCTTATAGCAACCCACAGACGATCCTTGTGAAGCAGCTTTAACGAAAACGGATCCCCAATGATCAAATGCTGTTTCAGTTTGCTTGATTGCATCATCATCTAGTTGATGCAAAAAGATGTAAGGCGTGTTTGGCACACCTAAAGCTGAAAACCACATTTTAGCGGTGATTTTGTTAAAACAATTACTTGAGGCTTCAGACTCACAGCCAAAGTAGGGCAGTTGAATTAAGTTAAAGTAAGATTGAATATCACCGGTTTCGCCCGGGAAACCATGAATACACGGGATCACATAATCAACGGGCCATGCTGGCGTATTGTTATCCTCAAAACGAATCTCACGCCGATTAGTCAGGTCGCATAATTTTCCGTCTTCAGTGTGATAATGACCGTGTTTATCGAGTACTAGCTTAAGTACCGAAAATTTATCTGACTTTGCCAGTGATGACTCAAAAAAACGTGCTGACATTAATGAAATATCGTGTTCTGCACCGCCACCGCCGCACAATAGCAGCAGATTAATCTTTGGCATGTTTGCTCCTGAAAGACCAAAAAAGAATGGGCTAGATTGGATTGGATTCGCCCTAAATAAGTAATGCTTATGATAAAGACCCTTAGCCATACAGCGCAAGTAAGAGTTAATACTATTTTAGCTAATTAGGTTTATTTTCGAAGCTAAGTAGCTTAAATAAGCTCAACGAAATAATAAACAGCGGCATATTTACTCGCTTGACGATGTGAGGGTATTTATAAGTTTTGGCTATACCTGTTTCGATTATCACTCTTTTATAAGCGCCAAAACCAGCGGCAGATTGAATCGTCAATAAGGCGATATAGTTGTAGACGACGAGCTCAACGCTATCTTTGTGTTGGGCCTGAAAATAATTTCATGTATCAGCTGTAAAAGTAAAAACCTCTTTTTATGTTTATAAAAAGAGGTTTTTTATCAATCAATATACTGTCTGTTAGCGTGGTTACCGCACCAATTATATCGATGTGGTAACCAACGCATTAAACGCAAATACTTAAATTGATGGCATAAATTCAGTCGCTGCGCGGTAGCGTATTCATGCCACTTAGAAGCGATAAGTTAAGTTCACCGAACCATTCACAGGTGCGCCGTAATAGCCAATTGTCGCCAAGCTAGTAATGTACTTTTCATCGGTGAGATTATTAATGTTCGCTCTTAGGTTTAGATCGTCAGAAATGTTCCAACTTGCAAAAGCATTAACCACTAAATAGGCATCTTGCTCTACATTAGAGTCAACGTTTTTGGTTTCTGATTGCCATCTGCCGCCTAATCCAACGCTTACTTCTGGCAATTGTGGCATGGTATAATCCATCGAAAAGTTAACAACGTTTCGGGCTGCCCACTCATTTGCTTCAGCGCCGTTGTCATTTTCTATATCAAGCAGCGTATAAGCGAATACTGCATTGAGGTTGTCTGTGATGCGTCCCGTTACTTCAACTTCAAATCCTTTCGATTCGACGTTTACACCTTTATAAAAATAGTTTCCGTTAGCATTCAGGCCGGCGTAGCTAGCGAGGTTATTTTGCTCAGCACTAAATAGTGCAAAGGTAGCCATTAAATCATTATCAAGCCACAGGGTTTTTAGCCCCAGTTCGTAATTGACGCCTTTAGTTGGGTCTAAAAAATACCCATCGTAATCATATTGCTCTTGTGGTTGGTAAATATCTGAATAACTGAAATAGGTATTTATATCCTCTGTGATGCTGTAAACCACGCCTGCATAAGGGCTTAATTCACTCTCATCGTTGTCAATATCAACACCGCTATTAATACCTTCGCGGGTATATTTAATCGCATTAAAACCAGCAACGACAAATAGGCTGTCATTGATATTGAACTTAGTCGAACCATAAGCGCGTAGTAAGCTAACATCTATGTCAGAGTACTCGATTTTATCGGCCCATTCTGGCTCAGGAATAGCATCGAGATCGTACGGGAAGGCCGGCGTGGGCCCATATGCCGGAGTGGCAGTATAATCAAATGGATGTTGGTACATGTATTTTTTACTTTTTGAACCGCTTAAGCCTAAGGTCAGTTCGTGATCTTGACCAAATAAGCCGTAATGACCAATTGTGGTGATATCTAATATATCGGCTGAAAATTCAGTGTCATAGCGACCTGGCGACCCCATTAATCCTAAACCAGTTTCTTTATCAATGGTGCCAGAGGCATAAAATAGCTTACTTTCATCTTCTAATCCTTGATGATTATAGGCAACTTTAAGATCCCAATCGTTAGGCAGTATGTAAGTATACTCAACAAATGCGGTTGTATTAATGGTGTCCCACATGGTCCAGTCTTGACTCGTAGTCGCACTAGTATCCCACTCAGCTTGGGTACCGTCAGTATAGTTAAATACTAATCCACCCCAGGTATTACCGTCTGTGTTGGCATCTTGGTAAGAAAACCCTAACGTTAAGGTTGAGTTATCTGTTAGCTGACCATCAACGACAGCGTAAAGATAACCACGGTCATTTTCTAGGCCATCTAGGTATGACCCTTTGTCTTCTACTACCGCAACAACTCTACCAGCCCAACTACCGCTTTCTGTTAATAGGGCAGAGTAATCAGCCTGTACGCGCTTAAAGTCATCTGAACCGTATGAGATGCCTACTTCACCTTCATTTTCATTCGTCGGGCGTTTACGCACATAATTAATGGTACCAGCAGAATTACCTATCCCGGTTAGTAGGCCGTTAGCGCCACGAATAACTTCAATTTTTTCATAACCATAAGCTTCCATTGCACCAGTGACTATCCCCCAGTCATTTGGCAATCCAACGCCATCAATTTGGGTACTTTTAATTTCAAAACCACGAGAAGTATATTGTGTGCGGTTGGTTTCCCATTCTTCAACATTAATACCAGTAGCAAGACGAAGTACGTCGTTAAGATTATTAGCGCCAAAATTAGTTATTTGATCGTTGGTGACCACACTGATTGATTGAGGTGTCTCATTAATCTCCATGGTTAAGCCTGTTGCACCTTGGCTAACGCGTTTATAACGTACACCTAAGATTTGGATTTTTTCAATGTTTTGATCATTGTTGTCAGCATTTTGTTGTTGTTCGGCTGCTAGGGCGAAGGGCTGTACTACAAAGCCCATCGCCAAAACTAATGATGAAAGTGCAAATATGTGTTTCGGTTTCATGTTTTGCTTTACCTGTATCTTTTTCAAACGATGAATAATATTAACGGCCAACCATAGCGCTTATTAGATGCTAATGTTATTGCTAACGATTATCATTAGCAAATATAATTAAGGTCAGATTGATAAAAATGCGAGGATTAACCCAAAATTTACAATTGATAATAATTATCACTCAATATTTATTGAGATTGGTTATCAATCGTATTAGCATGTGCGGGATATTCATGTATATAACGACAGCGAACAAATTTGGAAAACAGATGGCAAAACGTAGTAATCGATTTTGGTTTAAGCTTCATGGCTGGTTTTCATTACCCGTATGGATAATATTTTGTTTTGTGTGCCTTACCGGGACCATTTCAGTGATAAGTCATGAGTTAACCTGGCTGACCAATCCTGACGCTCGCGCAACTAATCCGCAAAATTTGACTGAAAAGCCGATGTCAGAACTCGTTGACATTGTGCAACAAGCGCACCCAACAGCAAACATCACCACAGTGATGAGCTTTGAGTCTTATCTGGTTAATGCAGTCATCTTTAGTGATAGCGATGTGCCTTTTGCTATCGCTTACGTCAATCAATACACAGGCCAAATACAAGCAATCAACCTTGGTATGACCTTCACTAATTTTATGCGTTCCTTACATGGCTGGTTGCTGTTTCCTTGGCACAGTAATTACAGTGTTGGCTATTACATTGTCTGTTTCATGGCCATTGTGATGTTAGGTGCGCTGGTATCAGGACTGGTGATTTATAAAAAGTTCTGGCGCGCTTTTACTCAACCTAAATTACGAATAAACCAAGGTAAAAAAACACTGCTTGCAGATCTCCATCGATTGTCTGGCGTGTGGTCAATGTGGTTTTTAATGTTAATGAGCATTACGGGGTTATGGTATTTAGCACAGGCGATTATGTGGCACAATCATATCGAGATTGAAGAACATCCTCCTTTAGTGGAGGTCAGTCAGCTTATAACGACAACCAATGGTGCGCCAATTAGGCCATATACTTTGGCCAATGCACTTCATCTCGCAGAGCAAACCTTCGCGGATTTTAAAAGTACTTACATTATGCTTCCTGAGCACAATCGAGATACTTACAAAGTGTATGGTCAAGGAGATCATATTTTCTATGATCAATACGCTTATGGTGTGACGGTTAATCCTTGGAGCGGCAACATTGAAAGTGAAAGATCGCCAGCGGCAATGACGACGTTACAAACGCTATCACATATCGCTAATCCCCTGCATTACGGCACAATCGGCGGTCTGTGGACCAAAGTGATTTGGTTTATTTTTGGCGTATTTCTAACGGGTATGTCTATCACAGGATTTTTAATGTGGGGAAGTCGAACCGTAAAAGCTGCCAGAACCGAACTCGACGATTCGTTGACAATGCATAACTCATCGCTAGTTGAGCAGGAAGGTAACTAATGGCCCGCATTAAAAACACCATATGGAATCGTTACAAGTATAAAATAAATGGCTTAATGCTAGTGCTAGTCGGTTATTTTCTATATCAGTCTTTATTCCCGCAATTCCCTGAGGCATGGGAAACCCAAGCGGTCGGAGCTTTTGAAATAACACCTATGCCGTATAATCTTGATCCGCCATATCTTCACGATGGTACCTACACTAAAGATTTTTTATTATTGTTTAGTAAGGGGCAGGTAAACCAGATCCGTCAAGCATATTTAAATATTGGCACAGAGCCCTTACCATTAGAAACACTGCAAATGGGCGATGCAGGTATCTTGCATGGAAGTCAGCATGGACAAGAAGTTCATGCTATTGCGCCAGAAGTATTAACAGCAGAACACAAGGCGTGGTTAACCATTGAAAATTGGCAGGGGCAACAGCAAGTTATTAGCTGGAAGTTACCAGATGTATTTTATCAGTCACCAAACTAAACCATTGTAGCTTTTGGGACGGCTTAATTTCATTGAGCAGTTTGTTGATGTTAACTGCAATGGCATTACAGTTAACATCAACGTCTTAGGGCTTATATTCCGAAAGCTTCGCGTTCAGAGACACATTCGTATTCGGCCATTTCAAATTCACGGCAAATCAGTGGCCGAACTTCGTAAATTGAACACATCATAGTGTCTCGATCTAGCGCGGCACACCAACCATCATCAAGACGGCGCATTACTTCTCCGCCCCAATTATCTTTTGCTATATACACTTTAGGAACACCGGTTTCGGTGATTAACATTACTTCTAAGCGGCAACAACAGGCCTGGCAATTTGAACAGGTCACAGCTGCTGGTTGCTCTACAGCGCTTATCGATGCGGGAGTCGATGATTTATCGGACGACTCAGGGAACATGGTAATGATATTGGTGGGCATTTAAGGGCTGCAGTTGAACATTTGGACTAAGGATACCGTAATTTTGCGGCGTTGACGTTATCTTAGCGCAAATAATCATGAGATTGGGATACTCGCCAAACTCACTCAAGAGCCCTTGGCGGTTGAGGATGATAAGGCAACCACTTTAGCGGTTGATGCATGCTCGCAACAATAATGCCGCTACCGCATTGGCAAGTGTCATCGCTGCTGAGTTTATTGTCGCATGTGCCGTATTTTCATTAACCCAGCGCGACGCCTAGTAGGTGTTGTCAATATTGAGCGAGAAGCCTTCAATCAGTCTAGTTTGTCACGGCATTATGTTTAATGACCCGTCTTACGGGAGTAACGCTTCACTTCCCTGTGATAGCGAGACAAATCACCTGATTAATGTTCAGCTTAGTTGATACCGGGGCGCGAAGAGCGAAAATAACTGTCACGGCTTTGATCACATAAACCCATATGTACTATGGCTCATGCCAATGTTAATGCTGATGTGCTGACGATAATGAATTACCTTCGCTGTCATAAAATCCTGATGCGCTGTGCTCAATAAAACCTAAGTTGATCATTTTTCTAAAAAATGGGTCATATTCACTATCGCCAATATCAGCAAAGTCGGTCGATTGGTACGCAGATAATGTATCTAACTGTTGTTGAATAATGTTGTTGTCATAAGTTATTTCGCTTAATTGCCAATTTATGGCTTTATCTGCAGATTCACTTTTATCTGACAATACAGTACTAATGCGTTGTACTAATTTTTTTGCTGGAAACCACCATATATCAACTGTTTTTGTATTTGTTTGTTGTTGATAATGCTCAATTTTGTTGCAACCTTGTCCAGTAGTTTCAATGAGTGTTGACTGGTTTTTAAATAACGGATTCAGTAATTGTGCATGATATTGCCATGCTTGATTAGATTTCGTTTTGGTCGCTTCGTATTCAATTGCACGTTTATCATCCATAAAATATGAGGTTTTTTTCATGTGATTATTTGGCAGTGTGGTCCATTGTGTTGCTACTTGTTGATTGCTGATGTGAAATACCGAATTTTGGGTTCTTAATAATACCAGTTGGTTTTGTTTGTTTGATGCTGCATCGTGAGTTGTTTGTTCAATATTATAAGTCGCCATAAGGGTAGTTGATTGGCAGTCTTCACTTGCTGAAGCAAATAACGGCAAAGTGATAGCGGTTATTAATAATAGAGTTTTCATGTGTTTCATCTTTTTGGCTGATTAAGTATCAAGGTGGAAGCTAAACGTTAAAGAATAGGGGCAAGCCCCTATTCTTTATTGATAACGTTTTACTTCTTTACTGGGCTGTACCTGAAAGGTTGCCTGCGTAATCCATTACGTGAAATATTAAGCTTTGCTCATTAGTTCCTGTTATTAATTGGGCACCAGGTCCAACAGCAAAAACACCAACGTCTTCACCCGCATGCGTTTCACTATCGAGTGGTACTAACGACTCTTGGTGGAACCCAGCAGTTGATGTATCAACATCGGTTAAGTCAACGCGGCCTGTTACTGCTGCAGCTGCATAGCTTGCATCAGCATCGGTTTGTGCGCCTAAATTTCTAAAACCAAGGCCGTTGGCATAACCTAACGTTGTATAAGGCATGTCGTCTGAGGCTAAACTTGGCTCAGTCTCACCAATACCAACCACTTTACCTAAGATTGGGTTACCACGTTTAGGGTAGCCTGCAATGGTAAATACATGGCTGTGATCTGCTGTAACAATAATTAAGGTGTCTTCTTGGCTAGTTGCATCAACCGCTACTTGTACAGCCTTAGCAAACTCAATCGCGTCATTTAGCGCGTTGTAAGCATTTCCGGCATGGTGAGCATGGTCAATTCGACCAGATTCAACCATTAAGAAGAAACCTTTGTTGTTATTATCAAGCACCTTAATGGCAGTGGCTGTCATTTCTGACAAGCTAGGTTCACCAGCAATATCATTCTTACGATCAGCTTCGTATTGCATGTGTGATTCGTTAAATAAACCAAATACGTGTGGTGTTGTTTCAGTGTCGATAGCATTAAATGAAGTCTGGTCATATACATAAGCACTTGTTGCATACTTAGCTTGCCATTCGGCGGTTAAGTCACGGCCATCAGTACGGTCACCTTCAATCGTACTGACTGCGTCATTACTATTGTATGCTGCATCTTTAGGTAAAAAATGACGACGACCACCACCCATAACAACTTCAATACCATCAACATCTACACCGGTATATCGAGCTTCTAAGTTGGCTTCAAAATTGACTAACTGTAATGCAATATCTTCACAATTAGCGCGTTCAGGATTGTTGGCAATATCCATATCAGAGATATCTTCCCAGTCACGATCTGCTGACTTTGCATAAGTCGCAGCAGGTGTCGCGTGGGTAATACGTGCGGTAGAAATAACCCCCGTTGATTTACCTGCAATCTCAGCTAATTCTAAGGCCGTGATCATCTCAATGCCTTTAGTGCTAGCACAATTGCCTCGAACCACATTTTCGTCAACACCTAACACGCCAGCATCCGTTTTAATGCCCGACATCATCGCTGTCATTGTTCCTGCAGAATCTGGTGTTTGTGCATCAACGTTGTAGGTTTTTGCTAAACCAGAAAATGGGAACTTATCAAAGCTTAATTGGTTTTCTTCACCCATCATGCCTTTATTTTGACCATCTAAAATACGCGCAGCGGTTACAGTTGAAATACCCATACCGTCACCAACAAATAAAATCACGTTCTTAGCTGAGCCTTTAAGTGCTGTTATTTCAGCCGCGGTAGATGCTGTTGCAATCGATACGTTGGCATTATTTACTAATTGGCTATCTATTTTTTTCCAAACATCGTCTGCTGTTTCTATTTCGGCAGCACCTTGTTTAAACCATGAGTTATTTAAACTGCTCAGCAGTTCGCTATCATTTACTGAGGTAGCGGCAGGCGAACATACATATTGAGTTGATGTTATTTCAGACGCATCTAAAACGGTATCAGCATTGGTATCGATACCCGAGTCGATTTGCACACCACCATTGAGACAATTTTCATTACCTACCGGCAAGGGAGTTTGTGTGATTAACGCGTTGTTTCCGTTAGTACCATTCGTTCCGTTTGATCCATTTGAACCATTGATGCCGTTGCTTCCATCTGTGCCATTGTCACCGTTGTCGCCGCAAGCTGATAATGCAAAAACCAAAGAAACTGTTATTGTTGATAATATAAATTTATTCATCATAAAAACCTTATAGGGTCTATTGACCAACTAAACCAAGAGCACGATTGATTAAATGGAATACGACACTTTGTTCAACAATACCTTGAACTAAATGCGCACCTGGGCCTGATGTATGAATAGCAACATCTTCCCCCGCGTGAGTTTCGCTATCTAATGGAACAGTCACTTCTTGGTGATAACCTGGGGTTGTTGTATCGATTGCGGCAATGTCTTGACGCCCAGCAACAGCTTCAGCCGCATATGATGCGTCGCCATCTGTTTCAGCGCCTAAGTTTCTGAAACCCAGTCCATTGCTATAACCTAATGTGGTGTAAGGATTGCCTTCTGAATCTTCACTAGGCTCAGAAGCACCAATACCAACAACTTTACCCAAAATAGGATTACCACGTTTAGGATAGCCAGCAATCGTAAACACATGGCTGTGATCGGCGGTGACAATAATGAGCGTTTCTTCATCATTTGTTGCATCTAATGCCGCTTGAACGGCATTTGAAAACTCAATAGCGTCATTAAGGGCTGTGCTTGCACTACCAGCATGATGTCCATGGTCAATTCGTCCAGACTCAACCATTAAAAAGTAACCTTTTGGGTTGTTATCCAATACTTTAATGGCTTTGTCGGTCATTTGAGAAAGGCTTGGTTCGCCGGCAATATCATTGCCTCGGTCAGCTTCGTATTGCATATGAGATTCATTGAATAAAGCAAAAACACGTTCAGTCGTTTCTGTATCAATGGCATCAAATCCAGCTTGGTCGATAACGTATTTACCATTTGGATACATAGCGCTCCATTCTGCGGTCAAATCACGTCCATCGGTTCGATCGCCTTCAATAGCGCTAACGGCATCAACACTATTAAATGCGGCGTCTTTAGGGAGAAAATGTCGACGTCCGCCACCCATAACAACATCGATACCATTTACATCAACTCCGGTATAACGTTGTTCTAGATTTTTTTCAAAGTTAACCAGTTGAGATGCGATATCTTCGCAATTTGCACGTTCAGCATTATTATCAATATCCATATCTGAGATATCTTCCCAGTCACGGTCTGCTGATTTTGCATATGTGGCGGCTGGCGTTGCGTGGGTAATACGTGCGGTTGATATCACACCCGTCGACAAGCCTTTTATTTCGGCTAACTCTAGAGCCGTTACAACTTCGTTGCCTTTAACGGAAGCACAACTTCCACGAACGACGTCTTCGTCAACACCCAAAACACCAGCGTCTGATTTTAAGCCGCTCATCATGGCTGTCATGGTGCCAGCTGAATCTGGTGTTTGTGCATCTACATTGTATGTTTTAACTAGAGCTGAATAAGGAAATGTTTCAAAGCTTAAGTAACCTTCTTCACCAGAATTACCAGCTAATTGTCCTTTTAAAATCCGAGCAGCGGTAAGTGTAGAAATACCCATACCATCGCCAACAAACAAGATGACATTTTTTGCTCTTGTTGATCTTGATTGTTGTAATTTTTCGGTGATGGTTGCTTGGCCGTCTTTATACCAAGCATTATTGAGTTGTGTGTCAGTCGTTGTCGCTGCGGTTGCAGAACCAGCGTATGTTGCCGAAGACAATATACTAGCGATAACCACTGATAAGCCTTGTTTGAGCATATTCATATTACCCTATGTTGTAGTTAAGTTATTTAAGGACCTAGCCATAACATAGAGGTTTATAATGAACATAAAGTAACACCTGGGTTACAATTTGTTTACAAGTGGGTTTCAGTTTTAATTATATCTATTAAGCTATTAATTTTTATAGTTATTGAGTAATTGATACTGTCTTGTAATTTTGCAGATAAATAAACTTGCTACCTTGTCTGTACTTGAATTACCCTGAATGCAATTAACATCCAATACTATGATTAAATTAAATATTCTATAAGTAAGTGATCATAAATAACTATCGTAATCTGAGTTCAAAGAGGTTAAGTTGTTTACCTGTAAAAGAGGCACAGTTGAATTCTGGTCTCGCTTGTGCGCTTGTTGACATAATCAATTTCAACGCTACCTAGTGGCAGAATGCTGAGTTAGATGTTATCAATTCAAACTATCAGATAAGGACCTTATATGAGTGACAAAATAAGTGAATCGGCGCTAAACGCATTGAAAATCGCGTTTACTTACATGCCAAAATCAATTGAAGTGACTAAATATGAGTATGGTGATGATTACCAAAAGATTTTAGATCACATTGAAACAGTCAGGGAAATATTATTGATTAATGATGTCGATCCTGAAGAGGTTTATGGTGAGGTTAATCCTGAGAGTACGCCCAACTCATCGTACTGATAGGGTGAGTCTTGTTAGCTATCATTTTAGCCGTGTTAGAACACCAGGTTACAGATTTACATCCCCGAAGCCGGCAGATAACGTCAGCGTATTTATTGTGTGACGATATTTTTTCATTATAAAATAGTTTTTATGGTTGATTTTCATTCAGCAAATACTCAATGGACTTAGCACAAAGTAAGATGTGTTTTTTGTGGAATGATAATCTCGCGGATTTAATGAGCCTTTAGTACCTGTTTTTAAGCTGTGCGACCGCATGAGTAAGATGGTGGTTTTACCTAAATAGGTTGTGGTTTTTTAGTATTCCTAGCATCCAGCATTGCGCTACAGTTATCTTGTTTGCTTAAGCTCAATAAAAAGCTGTTCATGTCTTGTGGGAGTCATCAGAAGATAATGCATCTCCTGATGACTTGATGCTTAACAGCTCATGTATCTTTGGCCAAATTATTAAGGCGTTTTCCGTCGATGTACTCACAACATATGGTCTATCTGAATAGGTTCCAGATAATGGTATTGTCTGCACCAAGACTCCACAGCAATACAACGGCGGCTAGTAAAACCTCTAGTACTAATACACCAATGGCTAGCGTTGTGCTTGATATAATAAAGCCCTGTTGATTACTTATGCCTAAAAAGCTTGGTGTACCACGATAGAGTAAATAGCCTGTATAACAAATGCCCATAATGCAGGCGAGTGTACATAACCAAATCATAGGGTATATAGCAAACAGGCCACTTAAAAACATCGGTGTGGCAATATAACCGGCAAAGACAATACATTCATTTCTGCTTGGGCAATTAGGGTATTTACGCGCCAACCCATGGATCAAACTACCGACTATTGTCACTGCCGTTAAAATTAACACATAAAATAAAATTCCTAGGCTTAAACCGCTCTCCATTGAGACCTTGATTGTGTCTTCACCACCAAAAGTCCAGCCAAACTGTGTCGTACCAATAAAAGTACTGACCACGGGGATCGCCGCCAACCACAGTACATGACTGGTGTACAAATGACTGACCGTTTCATGCTCATTACTTATGTTGCGCCATTCTTTATCAGGATGATGTACAAGTCCCCAAACGTGATTAATCATGCTTCCTCCTCGCTTTTTTCAAGCTACAGTTTTTTATAAAAACTAAGGTTACTGGCACACTATGGTGTGTCTTAAATAACAGTATAGGAGGTAAGTACATATTTGCTTTATTCGGCGCTATTTTTATTATCCTTTAGTGAATGGCAACTGCAGTTAAGAGTGTTTGCGCAATCATCATAAAAATCGCTGGCTTAGTTACTTTTCTCAAATAAGAGCAATATTTTTTACCCGTTATATATTCAATGTAATGATTTAAAGACTAAACCAGTTGTTGCGATGCCCCCCAATTACTGAGACCCTAAATAGTGATCGATTAACGCTCGACTAACGTATTGACGTTGTTACTTTTTTTATTAGAGATCTATTATGTGGTTTAGTTCGAAAATTAGTCGGAAAGCGCTGGCATTGCAGCTAGTTACCACGCATCAGTCAGCTGCTGTTGTGGTCGATGCTCAGCAAAATATTATTGTCGTTAATGATGCTTTTAATCAATTAAGCAAGCGCTTAAAACAAGCTGATCATAATCAAACCTTTACTTTATTGCTTACTCGTTATGACAGTAGCAGCAAAACTATTCGCTGTGATGAAAACCTACTCCTTAGTCAGCAAGTTATCCAACTGACCTATAAAAACTTAGAGTCTTGCTCACTTTATACGTTTGATGCTGTATCAACACCGTTATTAACTGAAAGTGTGTGGCAAGAGTTATTAGCTTTCAGTGGCAAGGCCTATGTTGTATTTGATAACAATGAAAAGTTAGTAACAGCTAATTTGGATCCCGTAAATACTGACTCTATTTATTTAAATCAAGCAGATATCAATTTACAGAGAACGTTAAAAAATGGGCTTAACAATAAAGAACGCCTACTTTGTTTATCTGAGCAAGATAAGGTCGATGTTCATGTGGCGCGCCATCAAATAAATTCTGGTAATCAAAAGTTCACCGCCTATGTATTATCCCATCAAGAGCAAAATCAGCACATTAAGCAATTTGAAATGTTATCAAAGGTGGTAAGTAACACTAGCACTAGTGTATTGATCACTGATAAAAATGGTTTAGTTGAATATGTAAACCCTGGTTTTGAAAAACTTTCAGGCTTGACCCTTGCAGAAGTAAAGGGCAAAAAACCCGGTATACTTTTGCAACGAGAACAAACCGACAAAGAAACGATTAAGCGCATATCTCAAAAACTCAAAGCAAAACAAGCCTTCTATGAAGAGATATTGAATTTTGATAAAAATGGAGTGCCATATTGGATTGTATTGGCAGTAAATCCGATTTTTAATGACAAGGGTGAGCACACAGGTTTTGTTGGTGTGAGCTCTGATGTGCGTGAAATCAAACGTATTGTGTTAGAACAGATTAATCAAAGAGATGCAATAAGCAGTCATTCGGCAGTGTTAGAGTTTAATCAAAGTGGTCAGTTTATTTCGGCTAATGACTATACTAAAAAGCAGTTAAATTTACACGACGATATACAAATGCAAACTGTAGTGGCGAATTTAAAAGACCACTTAGACCATTCTCGTACGCAGATGATCCAACGAGGCGAACCGACAGCAGTTATGATGAAACTGACTCATCAAGGCACTGAAGTGATTTTAGATTGTGTTATTTCTTCAATTACGGATTTGAATGGAAATATTTCTAAGTATATTGTTTTTGGCAGTAATGTTTCTTCTCGTAATAAGTTAGTGACCGAAACGCACAGTGCTATGTCTATAGTGTTGAGTAAAATTCAAAATACAGTAACGACCATTAATGCGGTCGCCGATCAAACTAACCTATTAGCCCTCAATGCAGCCATCGAAGCAGCAAGAGCAGGTGAAGCCGGACGTGGATTTGCCGTTGTTGCGGACGAAGTTCGTAATCTTGCGAAAACGTCAAATGACGCCGCGGTTCAAATAGGCCTACTCATCAATGAAACTCAATCTCATGTTGATGAGTTAGCTTCTTTTTTGAGTGAATAAGTTGAGCTCAACTCGCTCTAGCTGCCTATAAGTTGTTCAAAAGACGATAATAGAAGCCCACTTTAATGAGTGGGCTTGGAATGAGTTGGTTTATACGTTGCTTGAATGAGCCGCTTGCTCGAATGGGCAACAAACCAGATAAGTGCACTGGCAGATTTTATTCGCTGTCACCCATAGCGCTCATCTTTAGGTCAGCTAAAGCTGTTCAAATTCGGTCCCGACTAATCTGTGATAGTGCAGATTTGCTTACCCTGGAATAGCGTTCATGTTATTTCTCTTAAAATCAGCCCCACAATCTCCAAGCTAGCCCAGATGCTCGTGATGTCGCTTGTTTGCTGGCTTTTTCAAATATCATTGCCGTGCCTAAACAATAGAAATGGTTTTTGGCGCGGGTGATGGCGGTGTAAAGCAGTTCTTTGCTGAGTAATTGCCATTGGGCGGAGCTGGGTTTATGTGGCAATACAAAGCTGACTTTATCAAACTCGCTGCCTTGGCTTTTGTGGACTGTCATGGCGTAGCAAGTGTCGTGGCTGGGTAAGCGTGCGGGCAATACTTTAAGCAGGCTGCCATCAGCCATAACAAAGTGGGCCATTAAGCGGCTTGGCTTAGTGCTGTCTTGCAAGATTAAACCAATGTCGCCATTAAATAAGCCTAAGTTGTAATCGTTACTTTGAATAATGATCGGTCGGCCTAAATAGAACTCATTTTGAGGAGTAATCAGTTTGGCGTGTTTAAGGCTGTCGGTGATGGCGATGTTCATGCCCTCAACCCCAAATTCACCTGCCCGCATGGCACACAAGACTCGATATTGGTTAAAGCTGTCGATGATGGTTTGTTCAGTATGCGGCAGTGTTATGGCGCTGTCTTGCCGATCCGCTTGATCGATAATGGCCTGTTGATTCTGTTGCACCAAATTAAGGTAGTCACCATAAGCGTGTACCGATAATGCCAATAATGCTTGTTTACCTGTGTTATCTCCCTGGGCATTATGCTGATGTTCAAACCAATTCAATTCGGCATGATTGTGCTGCCATACTTGGAGAATCGCATGCACATTTGATTGATTAACCGCATTGGCTAATAACCCAATACCTGCATCACCTTTAAAACGATGGCTGTGCATCAACATACACAAACTGTCACCAATTTTAGGCTGTTGATGAATAAACTGACTGACATCTTGTTGGGTTAATTGCTCAATGAGCTTTGCCTGTGCGGCGCTGTAACGCATTGACCATGGTGATGTTTGTTGCGGGTTAGCTTGTTTTAAGCCAACACAAATATCCGCGAGCACTGCGCCAGCTTCTACGGATGCGAGTTGATCTTGGTCGCCTAACAATATTAAGCGGCCATGAGACGGTAGGGCGCTGAGTAATTTATACATCATGGGTAAGTCGACCATCGACGCTTCATCGACCACCAGTAAATCTAAGCGCAACGGATTATCCTGATGGTGCCTAAATTGATATGAGTTTGGGATAACCCCCAATAGTCGATGCAATGTTGAGGCTTCTTCTGGTATTTGTTTTAGCGAATCTGTTAATACTTTCGCCAATGCTGGGTCGCTGACTTGAGTTAGCTGTTGCAGTAAACGATGTTTAGACGCCTTGATCGATTCACTTAGCCTTGCTGCCGCTTTACCTGTAGGCGCGACTAAACGGATTGTTAGCGACGACTGGGTTAACAGTAACAATAATAGCTTGGTTACAGTGGTGGTTTTACCGGTTCCTGGGCCGCCAGTGATCACCGCTAATGCTTTGGCCAACGCTGTTGCCGTGGCAATTTTTTGCCAATTAAACTGGCTGCTATTGGTGTCTTCTGCGGTAAATAAGCATTCAATGAGCTGCGGCAGATTACTGTTAGCTAGATCGATTTCAATTTGTTGATTGGCTAATTGGGTCAACTTAGCCGCCACTTGAGTTTCAAAGAAGTGGTATTTATTTAAATATAAGCGCCCATGTTCAAAAATCATCGGTTTGTTGTCACCGGGCTGGCCGACGGCATCAAATAGAACGATTTGTTCAATCAATTGTTGATGGTCAAGTTCAATCCGACAATTGATTTCAGCGTGGCCGCGGTTTTCCTCTGCCATGGGATTGGCTAAATCAATTTGCTCGATGACTAAACAACTGTGCTGATTAGACAATTGCTGACTGAGCATGGCGCAAACAAGCAAGAACAGTTGCGGCTGCTCGTTTATTGCGGGATCGTTATTGATGGTTTCAATATTGGCCAGCTCTAAAGCAAAATGACGATCGAGTGCGGTAATGAGCCGCTGTTCTTGCCAAAGGTGCAATAACTCAGTGATTGGATGGGTGAGTATTAGCATGATGACGTCTCCGGCGCACGATTGTCTGTATTACCTGTAAATAAGCGGTCGAGTTGTTCGATTAATGCTTGCGGTGGTTTGTCATAAAATACCCCAACGCCAGGATGATCAGGATGCATGCCGCGTAAAAACAGGTAATAGCAGCCGCCAATATGTTGCTGATAATTGTAGTTTGGTAATCTAAGCGATAAGTAACGATGCAATGCCAAGGTATACAAGATGTATTGCAAATTATAACGATGAGCATCAATGGCTTTAGCCATGGCTGAGCGAGTGTAGTCGCTGTAGTTATCGCCCAAATGGTTGGACTTATAATCGGCAATATAAAATTGGCCTTGGTACTCAAAGGTTAAATCGATAAAGCCTTTTAACATGCCTTTTAAGGTGTCAAAGTCGAGTCCGGCGACATAACCGTGCTGCTGCAAAATATGATTTAATTGCGATGCTTGTAAGGTTGAAATAGGCAAATAAAACTCCATTTCGACCATTTTTTGCTTGATGCCTAATTGGCTTAATGTCAGTGATGTGTTCTCTGACGATGTGTCGATAAACAAGGGCGCTGCCAATATTTGCTGATACCAGTCCATTAACGGCTGTTGCCACAGGGCTTCGTCAAATCCATATTGTTTCATGGCTTTCGTTAGCGCAGGTGTCAGTTCGGTGTCTGCTTGGGTAAAATCAAACAGCTCTAACACTAAATGCATAAAACTACCGGCGTTGGCGCCGCGTTCAAAGGTAAAGCGATCAAGTTCAGGTTCGCTGGTGAGCTCATCTTGTAACTGTAATTGGATAAGCTCATCGGTGAAGTCTTCATCATCGGCACCGGGCGCGACTCTCTCATGAGGCAGATGTTTTACTAAGCCAGAATAACTGCCCACGCGCCATGCAAGGCTCTGTACTCGCGTGACTTTTTTGGCCGCTAGCGGGTCATTATTGTCGTGGATATCGGCGAGCACTGAATCGTCAATATTGTTGTCTAAGCATTCCACACTCATCGCTGGCAAGATGGCAATTGCATTCACTTTGGCTTGAATAAGAGCAAAGTCAGTTTTCTTGTCGGTAATGCCCAACAGATAACCAATACCTGTTTCAGGTAATTGGCTGCTGATCCCCGCTTTTAACTGACGGCTTTGGTTGGCAATATACAAATAACACACGTAAACCGGCCGTGTTAACGCCACATACAGTAGGCGTAAATCTTCAGCGAGGGTTTCTTGTTTGAGTTGTTCCCAGCCTTCGTCGGTGGCGTCGATATCCCAAATGAGCTGCTCATTTTTATGGTACATCATAGGTGCAGGGCGTTTTTTATTGCCACGGGCTAAGCTGACAAACGGCACAAAACATACCGGATATTCTAAGCCCTTACTTTTATGAATAGTGACAATTTGCACTAAGTTCTGTTCACTTTCTAAGCGCAGTTGCTGCTCATCACCACCGTTGTTACCAATCAGTTGTTGCTCGTACCAATTGATAAGCGCGCTGCTACCATCGAGCTCAGTGGCCTTTTGCTGCAGTAATTCGGCTAAATGCCTAAAGTCGGTTAAGCGTCGTTCACCAGATGCTTTGAGATCTGCTGCGTTGTCGTCATCAGCATCATTAAAGCTATTGTCACTATTGTCACTATTGCTGCTATAAGTGCTACCACTGTGAGCATTAACATTATGTTCATTAGCGCTATTAATGTCAGCCGTGACAGATTGCGACAGATAACGATGGATCAGTTTGGTTTCGCTGGCAAAGTTAAGCAGCGCAGGCATCACGCCGCGTTGTTGCCACAACTGATGCCAATGAGTGAATTGATCTAATACCTGTTGGCGTTGTTCTTCATCTTGGTTAAATTGATGGATCCGCTGGGCATTAAACCCGACAAGCTCAGTTGCCAGTGCGGCGCGGATAGCGCGTTCATCTTTAGGCGTGGCTAATGCATACAATAAAATGGCCATTTCACGGGCTTCAATGGTGTTAAACACACTGTCTCGGCTTAAAAATACTGCACCAATTTTACGTGCTGATAATGCCGCTTTCATCACGGCGGCTTCGTTACGGTCGCGCACCAATATGGCAATGTCTTTGGCAATGAGCGGTTTACCTACCTGCTCAAGGTTGGTATTCACTCGGCATAACCCTTGTTGCGCTTCGGTGAGTAAGCGCTTTATTTCGCTGGCAGCATCAGCGGCCAAGCGTTGTCTTGCGCTGGTTTTATTGAGGCCATTAACATCGTCTTCGGCTAATAAACGGATCCGCAGAGCGGCAGGATTAGTTGTGGCTTCACTCAGGTGTTTATTGGCTGCCGATGATGGGGTTTTAACAATATCATAGGGAATCGCTTGGCTAATAAACGGGTCTTGATGTTGGCTAAATAGCTGATTAACGCCATTGACTAATTGAGTCGATGAGCGGTAATTGGTGTCAAGATTATAATGGGCCTGTGTTTGTTGGCGCGCGGCAATATAGGTATAAATGTCGGCACCACGAAAAGCATAAATCGCCTGCTTAGGATCGCCAATCATTAATAAGCTCAGCTGACCTTTACTGGCGTCGTTAGCTTTGTTGTCATTACTATTGTCTTCATTAGCTGGGCTGTGCACAGTGGTCGCTGTGGTTAAGTCCAGTTGCGATGCTAGCGGCTGTTGATATACCTGATTAAAAATGGTGAATTGCAGAGGGTCGGTGTCTTGGAATTCATCAATTAATGCGACCGGAAAACGCTTAGCAATAGCATGGGCTAGGGTGATCGGGTTTTGGCTGAGCGCCATGGCTAAGCTGAGCAATAGGTCATCGGGTGTCATTAAATTGCGTTGCTGTTTTTGGCCAGCAAAGCGTTGACGAATACCTTCACGGGCGCGTACTAAAAATGACGGAATAAGCTGACTAATTAACTCAAGCAAGCGCTCGATATGATCCAGCAACGGCGCTTCAGCAGCAGTGGGAATAACGCCCCCTTTATTGAGTTTAAGCTCGGATAATGCCAATTGCTCCAGCGCTTTTATTGGCGGTAATCCTTGGCCAAATTTTACCCAGTTACTAATACTATCAAACAGTTGACTTAGTTTAGGGTAGCCGTCGGCGCCTTTACCAAAACGTTGACCGTTTAATGGTAGCGATTGCAATAATTCAAGAGTGCTGTCGTGCAGGCTTTGCCACAATAAGGTAAAGCGGCTGATGCTTTGGCTTAGCTGCTGTTGTAGGGTTTCAAAGGCCAGTGGTTGCATTGACAACACAGCTTGGCTTGCACCTAATAGCGGGCGCAGCTTTTGCGCTAACACGTCTGGTTCAGCAAACACATCACTAATGGCTTGGGCCAAAAAGGGCGGTAATGGATAACACACTTCACGCCAGAAATCGCGCACCGCATGGTGTAAAAACTCACTGTCGTCGAGGGTGAATTCGGACTCAAATAGCAGTGACGACTCAAATGCCATGTCTGACAACACGCGTTGGCAAAAGGCGTGAATGGTAAAAATGGCCGCTTCATCTAACGACTTTAACGCTAAGTCTAAGCGTCTTAACGCAATAGGACGTTCATCTTCCAAGGTGTCTTGGTAAAGCTGTTCAATAAACTCATCATTGACGGCTAAGCCTAAAAAGCGTTTAAACGCTAAGTTAATCCGTTTACGAATACGGTCTCTGAGTTCTTCTGTGGCAGCGTTGGTAAAGGTTACCACCAAAATTTGCTCACAACTTAATGGCGCTTTACCACCGTGGCCTAACAATAAGCGTAAGTATAAACCCGAAATGGTATAGGTTTTCCCCGTACCGGCACTGGCTTCAATTAAGCTGGAACCATTAAAAGGTAAGGTGAGGGCATTAAGCGGTGTCACGGTAATAGCGTCCATTAATGCGCTCCTGGTTTAGCTGCGTTGGCAATGAGTTGCGCTTGAATATCGACTGCGGCGCCACTGACAAAGGTGTCTAATTCTGCCAGTTTATCCTTGTGATACAGGCTTAACATCGGTTGCAGTAAATGGCTGGCTAATGCGCCAAATGTCGCTTCACTAAAGTCTTCTGGGAAATGGAATAATCGCTGGTTATGTGGATCGTGGCCTTCGCCGAATTGGTTTTGGCCGTCATCCCATTTTTGCTGGGCTTTGAGTAACTTTTCTTCATGGTCGCCATCGGTTTCAACATAGGCAAAAGCCGTTTTAGGCATAAAGCACAAGGGTTGAGTTTGCCCTTGAATGAAACCACTGATAAAGCGCAGGAGTTGCGCCTGCGCTTGTTCGGCGGTGATAGGCGCAAAGGCATGAAAATGACCAATGTCGAGTAAGTAACTAAATTGATTTTTACCCATGCCCGCGGTGGACGAATTGGCCATAGCGTTGATGCATAAATGGCGTAAGTACACCCGAATAAAATCTCGTCCGTGGGCAGCGCCGGGGCGGTAATTGACTAAGCCTTTAGGCAAAATATCGTCAATACGGCCGACAAGATTGACTCGCACTGTGGACGATTGGCTTGGATCTGCTCTTGTAGGTAAATCCTGCATCGGTAGATCAAAGTTAAGATCCACATTTAGCGTGTGCATGGTTTGTTGATCTTGTAAAAACTGCACCCGATTAATCAACGGCGATATATCGCGTAAATATTGATTAATTAACAAGTCGTCGAACGGCGCCATTGGCAATTCACCGCTGGTTTTGAGCTTGCTGAGTAATTCGAGATCTGGGCTGTCGAGTTGATGTTCAATGGCATTATTGAGCATGCGTGATTGCAATAAATAGCGCTCGAGTGCATTTAAGCTAAACGGTTCGTCATTGTCATCGGCTTGAATATCCAGTGATAAATCGACTTTTAAACTGCGGTTGAAAAAGAATTGCGCAGGATTGCGATAAAAACGGATTAATGCCGACAATTCGAGTTCGACCACTTTAATGCCATTGCTATTGATGTGAGTATGGGCGAACACTTCATCTGCCTGTTCGGCTGACAAGGGTAATGTTTGCTCAAAAAAGTGATTGTTAATGGTCGCATTGGCGGCTGGCGGACACCATTGGGCATTAAAACTGTGTTGCAGTTTACTGACACTGTCCGCTGATTGTGGTGTCTCTCGAAATAGTTTAGCGTCAAATGGTTGCAAAGGTTGCGCTTGAATAAGCTGTGCCAGTACGGATTTATCAGCATCATCAAGATTAATGTCTACTTGCTGTTCAAGCTGTTGCTGTAAGGATTGCGGTAGGTAGCTGAGTTGGCAATATTCGACCAATTCAGACACTAACATTGAGGCAATACGTTCAGCATTATCGCGCTCACTGTGGCCAATATAACTGATGTAAAGCTGTTCTCTAGCAGACAGTAATGCTTCTAAAAATAGGTAGCGGTCGTCTAATCGGCGCGAACGGTCGCCTTTTTTAGGCCCAAAATGCGCCATTAAATCAAACCCGACAGGATGTTGAATCCGCGGATAGACGCCGTCATTCATGCCCAGCAGGCACACCACTTTGAAGGGGATTGATCGCATTGGCATTAAGGTACAAAAATTCACGCTACCAGCAAGGTAACGCTGGCCGACTCGAGATTCAGTTAAGCGTTGATTAAACCACTGTTTTAGGACTTCAATATCGACTTGGCCTTGATGGCCGGCGCTTTCAAGCTCGGTATCTAGGGTGACTAATGCATCCCGAATGGCTTGGATTTGTTCACGCTCGTCATCTGTGGTGTCGTAGCAATCGGTGAGTAGCTGTTGTAATTGTTCAAGGCGCTCTGCGGTGCTGTAGTCATTGGCAAATAAGTTGAAATAGGTGTCGATGGTTTCTAAGAAATTGAGCAACTTACCTAATGCCTGAGATGACTGACCTTCAATGCCTTGCACCATTAAGGTATCGCGATAAATATCGGCATCGTCGTAAAAGGCGTAACCCAGTATTAAACGCTTAATGCCAAATGCCCATGAGTTTTGCGTAAAAGGCTGCACACCCAGTTGGCTTCGAGTGTGTTCACTGCGGCCCCAACGGACATTGGCATCATCTAACCAGCGGCGGATTAATGACAATTCGTCATCATCGAGTTGGAAACGACGCAAAATAGCCGGCACTTCTAAAATACCAATCATGTCAGTGAGGCCAAAGCGACTTTGATTGATATTTAACAGGCTTAAAAAGCTATTAATCAGCGGTGACTCTTGCGCTGCGCCCCTGTCGGCAATGGCGTAAGGAATGTAATAATCGCCTTTTTGCGGATTTTTGTCAGCAAAATACTGACTGTTGGCGGTGCCAAATACCGCATCAATATACGGCGCATAGGCCGCAACATCGGGCATCATGATCACTATGTCTTTAGGGCTTAAGTCGCTATTGTTTGATAACAGCTCTAACAGGTGATCATGTAAGGTTTCAACTTCACGCAAGGCACTGTGACAACTGCGTAAGGTAATAGAGTCATCACTTGGCAATAAGGTGCGGCGAGCATGAATATCTTGATACAAACTGGCATTTGGCCCTAATGGTTGACCGAGTGTTTCCATTTGTAAAATGTCGTATTGTACCCCGTGCAGCAGATTATTCGGCTCAGGTTCAACATAACAGTCGTAACCAAAATCGGTGTGCTCTGGCGGTAACGACAGTAATAAATCCAGTAGTTCACGGCCCATTTGACCATTATTGGCCAGTATAGGGTTACCCACTTCGAGTTTGTCTTCCCAGTCTTGGTCGAGTTGTTTTTTATTGGCATATTGCAACGCCATGCGGGCACGGGTTTTCGGCTCAATAATATCGCCCCAATAATGCTGGCAAGGGCTGAGAGACAGCATAATCACATCAATGCGACTGGCTAAATGGTACAGCACATCGAGGGTTTGTGGTGGCATGGATGAAATACCAAACACGTATAATCGAGCCGGCAACATGGATAAGTCAGTATCTGGATTGGCCAAGGTTGCAATTAAATCGGCATGTAAATTGGCGCGATGATAATGACTGGCGTGTAAATGGTGTTGGTTATAATCGATTAATGCTCGCCACAGGATCGGTTGCCATTGCTGGTTTTCATCTAACGTTAAGCGATTGTCTAGGCTCGATAATGGCTGATTTTGCTCCCACGCTAAAATCCACTCAGGACGATAAACTAAATATTGGTCAAAAATATCGGCAATGCGGCCACACAATTGAAATAGCTTAATCGCGTCATGTGACTGATTGAGCTGCAATATGGCGTGGGTGTTTGCTGTATGAATATCAGTACCAGTATTCGCATCGATATCTGTATCAGTAATATCACTTGTGGAATCAACTTGAGGTGATAAGTACTGTTTGAGCGGGCTAAAGTCTGGCTTATCTAGCAGACTTGGCAATAAGTCCATTAATTTCCACGTCATTGCCGCTTTGGTAAAGGCGTTATCTTTTGGCACATCGGGCAGCAAGTCATGGCATAACTGCCAGGTAAAGCTTGAGGGAAGTGGGAACGATAATGCGGCGGCGATACCATTGTGTTTAGCGATTTCTAAACGCAGCCAAGTCGACATCCCCGGGCTTTGAACTAACACATGCTCACAGGCTAATAAACTGACGTTATCTAAGCGAATAGCCAATAGTTTGGCCAGTTGTTCAGATAACACTTCCATCTGATTAGATTGAATTAAAGTAAGCATGGGCGACCCGCTAATTTGAGATTAATTCATTCTATGGACTCTGCCGTAAATCATCAATCAAAACCGT
This sequence comes from Shewanella vesiculosa, assembly GCF_009994065.1. Taxonomy (NCBI): domain Bacteria; kingdom Pseudomonadati; phylum Pseudomonadota; class Gammaproteobacteria; order Alteromonadales; family Shewanellaceae; genus Shewanella; species Shewanella vesiculosa. The sequence goes on along the minus strand of NZ_JAACSD010000008.1, from coordinate 94,731 downwards.
TAATAATCAGGATGATTGCTGCTGTAGTGCACAAGATCAGTTGCGAAAGAGTCGCAGGCGTAAGCGACGATATAACTGGCTAAAATGTTGCTGTTGTTGCTGGATTTGCGACGCTGTCAGTGGTTGATATTTAAGAGCTACATAGGCACTGCTCAAGGCCGTAAAGTCCGCTGCCACTTGAGGGGTAAGGGCACCTAAATGTGCACTGACTGCCGCAGCGTAATCGGATGGTGCTTGGCCTTGTTGGCGGGCGATGCCTTTTTTGGCTAAGCGTTGGCAAATGATCTGATAGCGTTTATTGAGTGGATCTTGTTGGCGATCGGTACTAAATAACCCAGCATAATAAGCAATAACCAGCGCGATAATGATAAAACTAAACATCATCAATAAGGCGATCTTAGTGCTGCTGACATCCCCCAATAGCTTGGCTAATACCTGTTGTTTTCGTTGTTCATCGAAACCTAATACCCACACGCTCCAGTAATAATCGACACTGGCAAACTGTTGGCGTAATTCATTTAACCATGGGTATTGCTTCATGTGCAGCGTGCTAAACGGGCTGTCTTGTAAGTAGCTGCTTTGGCTGTCAAAGGTGGCATCAAAGCCATCGAGTATCCGTTGTGGGGCAATCATTGCGGTAGGATCAAAACGTTGCCAACCTTGGCCTTCTAACCACACTTCGGTCCAAGCATGCGCCATGTATTGATACACACTGTAATAGCCCGCTTTGGCATTGTATTCTCCGCCCTGATAACCGGTAACCATCCGCGTTGGTATGCCGCTGGCGCGAGCCATAAACACCAGCGCTGAGGCGTAGTGAGCACAAAATCCGGCACGGTTTTCAAATAAAAAGTCATCAATTTGCTGCTCACCAACACTCGGCGGACTTAAAGTGTAATAGTAGGCCTGCTCAGCAAAATAATTCATCATCGCATTAATGCGCGTCTGTGGATCCGGATAATCTTTGGCAAATTGTAAACCAAGCTCAAGGGTTTTTGGGTTGCTGTTGGGCGGTAATTCAAGGTTTAGCTGTTTGGTATTGCGATCGAGTTTTTTATCCATAATCTGATCGGGATATGAGGTCACTCGATAACTCATGCGCTGATCGACAGGCCTGAGTGAATACAAACGATAATCCGCTAATTCAACCACTTGATCATTATTGCTAAACGCTTCATCTAAGCCATACAACCATTTTTGATGACTGGGTTCGCTAATCACCACATAATCGATTTTGCTATTATTGCTGTTGGCAGCAGGGGCTTGGCGATCGGGTTTTTTAAAATATGCCTGCTGTTGAATTTGTTTGATGCTTGGGTCTTGGCGCCATGTTTTACCATCGTAATTTTCCATCACTAAGGTGCGCCAATATAAGTCTTGGTTTGCTGGTCCTAGGGTACTGCCATCTGGGTTGTCAAAACCGACGCGAAAGGCTAATTCTGCTGAACGAGTGAGCTTACTTATGTCACCAAAGGAGACTTCATCGGATAATCCAGTTTTGGCGGTTTTCATATTGGGCACTAACCATAAAGGCCCGAGCCTTGGGAACACCACAAACAGTAATATGGCTAATGGTAGGCTTTGTAAGATGATTTTTAGACTAAAACTGAGGTTAGCCGCTTTGTTGGATTTGTCTTGATAAACACTGATTAACACACCGGTATTGAGCACCGCAACGGCCAATAAGTGCAAGGTATCAAGCATGCTTTGTTGATCAAGCAAGGTGAGCCCAATAAGGAAATACCCTACTAATACAATCGCTTTTACATCTCTTAGTTGGCGCATTTCGATGTATTTTAATGCGTAACCTAAAATTAATAAGTTAACCAAGGCATTGAGCAAACCGATTTCAGATGACACTAAAGCAAGGGTTATCGCGGCGCCAATCGCCAAAGAAGTTACCAGTAATTTAGGCGGCGCAGCGACTTTACCGAGAAAAATGCCTACTCGCCAAACAAAGCAAATCGCACAGATGCCGATGCTCCATAAGGTGGCTTGTTGATACAAGGGGCTAAGGATGGCGACATTAGTGACCAAAAGCCAAAACAAGGTATTGCGACTAATAATGGCATCAAAGTTATCGGTCATAGTGATTTACCTACCGTTGAGGAAGTCACATCGCTTGGGCTAAAATCTGGGTTCATATTGGCGGGTAAACGATAAGTTGCAATCATGGTTTGGCAAGCCACTCGGTGTGCTTCGCCTGTTTGCTGGCTGATAATATGCTCATCCAGAATTAAGCCAAATACTTGCTTGGTTTGGCTGAGTTTATCAACTTGCCAAGCTAACTTACTCAGTTTGTGTTCAATGTTATTGCCCGATGTGTTGGCCAAGGTTAACCAAACGGGTAATCCTTCAGGCTCTGCAAACTCTTTGGATAACATGCCTTTGTCTTGGGCCCATTGTTTCCATGCCACTTGTTTGAGTGATTCCCCCGGAATATAAGTGCGTAAGCCTTTGTAGTCATCAACCCCTGGGCGTAATTTACCGTGCTCATATTGGCTATCATTGTCACTTATGTGGCTTGCAAGCTCAATGTCACACATTTCTGGTTTAGCGAAAATAACATGATGAATATTTAAGTCTACATAGGACCATGCACAGCATAATCCTAACGGAAAATAGGATGAGACTTTGATCCGCCCAGGGGTTAATTGACCACGCTTAGCCCCTTCAAATGGCACGATAGCAATAGTTTGCTCGTGCATTTGTTTGACGCGGACATGGCGCTGATAGCTAAATTGCAAACAAATTTGCTGGTGGGTGGTATCGGGATTTTTCTGCCGAGTATGACCAGTTAACATGATGGGAAATGGCATGCTGTCGCCAGCATAGCATTGTGGCGGCGTGACTGGATTAAAGGTTAACCCTGCAAGGTTTTTATAGCTGTATATGATGCAGGTATGAAACACACTGGCGAGTAATAAGCTTAAGCCAATCACCAAGTTATTTTGATAATTGGTGCCAAATAAATACAGTAAAACAATGAGTCCAATCCACACCAAGCCAAAACCACTGGGAAGAATAAAAATACCTTTGTGGCTGAGGGTAATTTGCTTTTGTGCTGGTAGGCGTTTACTTATCCACCTTGACCAGCGCTGGGTTAACGATGCTGGAATTAAACGACGCAACCGTGACGGCTTGATAGCACCATTGGCATAGGTTGGCGAAGAGTGCTTTTTTGCTGTCGTCGATTTAGCCATGGATATCTGCGCCGTTAACGTATTGGGTTAACACTAGCGAGGATAGTGTCAGACAACGCTTCGCCTTGAAATTGACTACTGCTGCGAATGCGATGTTCTGCTACTGAGGCAAATACCGCTTGAATATCTTCAGGGACTACGTACTGGCGTTGATTGATAAAAGCCCATGCTTTGGCTGCTTGAAGTAGAGCAATACTGGCGCGTGGCGATAAACCGTTAGCGGTATTGTGTTGCCGAGAAAAATCGACTAAGGCAATTAAGTAATTTAGTACCGCATCAGATGCCGACACTTGCGCCACTTGTTGTTGCAGTAGCATTAGCTCTTGCGGGGTTAAGCATTGTGATAATGAAGCCGGTTTATTCGCTTGAGTGCGCGATTTTAACATGGCTAATTCCGCTTCTGCGCTAGGGTAGCCGATGGAAATTCGCATCATAAATCGATCAAGTTGCGACTCTGGTAAGGGGAAAGTGCCGGCTTGATCAACTGGGTTTTGGGTCGCAATAACAAAAAACGGTGAGCTCAGTTGATGGGTTATGCCATCGATAGTAATTTGTTGTTCTGCCATGGCTTCAAGTAAAGCACTTTGGGTTTTCGGGCTAGCGCGGTTAATTTCATCGGCCAACAACATTTGATTAAACACTGGGCCTTTGTGAAAGATAAACTGTTGCTGCTCTTTACTGTAGATGGATACACCAAGAATATCAGCCGGTAACATGTCACTGGTAAATTGAATACGCTGGTAACTCATGCCTAAACTGTTGGCAATACCCTGGGATAAACTGGTTTTACCCATGCCGGGCAAGTCTTCAATCAGTAAATGGCCTTTGGCGAGAATACAAGCGACAGCAAGTTTTATTTGCTCTGGCTTACCGAGCAGAACTTGGCTGAGTTGAGTGAGTAATGTTTGAATATTTGATTGCGACACGAAAACTCCAACTTGTCTGCAATAAACCCTTATTGGTTTATTGTCGAAAGGGTTTATTGTGGGTTACGGTTTGTCGTTCAGTATTTGATCACTATCCTTGCCATTCGGGCTTATGATTACTGTGCGTTAATGGTGATAGATGACCATTGTGATTAGCATCAATCACCACCAAGCGCTTCAACACCTATGATGCCAGCACAATACCTATATCATAGGTTATCTTGTGAACCCATGTTAGCAAAATACACCAATATTGAATGGCGATTATTGCGTCAAACCAGAGCTAAAACGGGTCACGATTTATCATTGCTAGTAACGATAGCTAAGCTCTTTACGACTAAACATACCGTCTTTAGATGATTTATTCTGTTGGAATATCATGCGATAGCTCAGTACTGCTTGAACATATTCCCGAGTTTCAGTGTACGGAATTGTTTCAATGAAGCTCATTACATCTAGGCGACCATTGGAGTCTTTTAACCAGCGTTTAACACTGCCTGGGCCAGCATTATAAGCCGCAGTTGCGAGTACTCTATTTTGATCAAATTGTTTAAGTAATTCACTGTAATACGCACTGCCCAGCATAATGTTCACTTTCGGGTCGTATAGGTCTTTTACGTTATTAAAAGGGATTTTATTTCTTTTAGCCGTTTGTTTGGCCGTAGCTGGCATTAACTGCATTAAACCTCTGGCTCCTACACCTGAGGTTGCATAGAGATAAAAGGCACTTTCGCGACGAGAAATAGCACGAATTTCATCAATATTAACGGAGAATTTTTTACTGGCGTTAACGAACTCATCGTTAGCCGCTTCCGGAAAGCGCAGTGCCAGTGAATCCCATAACTTACCTTGAATACTTGATTCAACGCTCAATGCATGCCAACCGTTTTTTAAGGCTAACAAACCGTATTGTGCCGTCATGTCACTGTTATGGCGGCGCATTAAATACAACCACTCATTACGAGCATCAATTTGCTTATCTAAAGCCATTAATTCAATCACGCGAGCAAGGCCGGGATCTTGATTTAACTTAGCTTGCAATTCTGGATTGGGTGCTAAGTTATTATCATTCATCGCCAAAGGTTTACCGAGCGCTTCTGCGGCATTAAAGCCGTAAAAGTTACGTTCGCCACTTAAGGTCAACTGCAGTTGTGTTGCACGGGTTTTGTCATGGCTAGAGGTCATCTTAGCTTGCCAATATTGCCAACGAGGATCAGCTTTACCTTGATCGCTTAACAAGGCTAAATACTTCTCTACTGTCGTAAAGTCCTGTTGACGAATGGCCCAGCGTAAGCGCATTTCATATAAATCATCAGACTTGAGTAATGGCAACATGGTGTCAATGTGTGACACTAATTTATCGTCTTGCTTGATCAGTGCTCGGCGAACTAAATAGCGATTAAGTTGGCGTCCGCCAAAGTCACTGAATCGATCTAATTTTTGATATTTTACATACAGTTTAATTGCTTGATGTAAATCCTTGTAGGCCAGTTTACGCAATCCGGCATCAACAATATCACCTATGATAGGTTTTGAGCTGGCAAATTTTTTCATGTGCCGTAAGCTATTTGGGTCGCGATACACTGACAATAATAGTTTGGCTTCGTCATCATGTTGGGTGATTTTTTGAGACAAATAGTTGAGTAAACTGGATTGGCCAGCGTCGAAACTAAGTAGCATGCGGGCCCAGATAAGTTCTTGGGTGCGATAGCCCGCTTTAGTCCATTGATTAATCACCGCATCACATTCTTTAGGACGTGAATAGCCATAAACCCATATGCGTTCTACACCTTTGTATGCCATCTCTTTATTACCCGCATCAAGTTGTGCTTGGTAGTAATAACATTGCAGACGGATATCATTAGGCGTGTCTGGTGATATCACCAGAAAGTCTTGCCAACGTTGTTTTTTACCTGCGTTAAGCAGATAGCGATAACGGGCATTATTGTACAGCGGTGTAGTATCAAATTTGTTGATAGCATTGAGTGCTATGCTACCTGGAGACTGCACTATGCTGTCGATGGTTGCGTGGTAGTCGAGGTAAACCGTTAATGGATAATCGGCTAATTTTTTGCGTAATGCTTGATACTTATCCAGCTGGTTTTTATCCAGTGCTTGACGAGCATCAAGATAGCGTTGCTGTTGTGAGGTCAGCGCATTAGCTTGGCTTATAAAGGCCAATGATGTACTGAATAATAATGCGCTAGCCATTAACATGTTTGCCCAAGTGTTACGCATTTAAATAAGGATCTCCGCCACAGTAATTTGTTTCCTAAAAAGAATGGGTGATTAATGCTTTTGCTAAACAGTCGTTGTACGTTGTTAAATCACTATTAGTCTTATTGATTAAATAAAGATTAATTATTACTTATTATTGCAATTCACTATCACTAGTGTGTTTTTCGACTGATTCATCTAGTGCCCGGTTGAGCAATTGTTTATCTAACTGCTTGCTGGTATCGACACCTAATTGCTGCATGTAATGTGCTTGTCTAATGACATTGCCTTTACCTGAGGATAATTTTGCCATGGCACTTTGATAGCTTTTGTCTGCAGTGTCTAAGGCCCGGCCAAGCTTTTCCATGTCTTCAAGGTAACCGCATAATTTATCGTAAATACGACTGGCTTGTTTAGCGATATTTTGCGCATTTTGGTTTTGGTACTCATAACGCCATATATTGTTGATGGTGCGCAAAGCTACTAATAAGTTGGTTGGACTCACCAGCATAATATTTTGCTCTAAGGCAAAGTTAACTAGGCTTGGATCATATTCAATGGCCAGTAAAAATGCTGGCTCAATCGGAATGAACATTAGCACATAGTCCAAACTCTTCAGCCCATGCAGCTTATGATAATCTTTTTGGCCAAGACCCTTAATATGTTGTCTAATTGATAACGCATGTTCTTTTATTGCCTGGTCGCGAATGTCTTTATCTTCGCTATTAAAGTAACGCTCATAGCTGACCAGCGACATTTTTGCATCAATTACCACGTCTTTTTGCTCAGGCAAATGCACGATAACATCGGGTTTAAAACGCTTGCCATTATCGTCTTTTAAATCTTGCTGTGTTTGATACTCATGGCCTTCGCGTAAACCACTTTCTTGTAATACGCGTTCTAAAATCACTTCGCCCCAATTACCTTGCTGCTTGTTGTCACCTTTAAGCGCTTTGGTCAGGTTAATGGCATCTTGGCTCATTTTTAAGTTGAGATCGCGCAAATTGTCTAATTGATGCTTTAACGCGCTACGCTCAGATTGCTCATAGGTGTACGACTCTTGAATTTGACGTCGAAAGCCTTCTAATTGTTGTTTCAGCGGCCCGATAACACCGTCTATTTGCGAGACATTTTGTTGTTTAAAGTTTTCACTGCGTTCTTCGAAAATTCGATTTGCCAGGTTTTCAAATTGCAGTTTAAGGCGTTCTTCAGCAGATTCGAGTAAGGCTATTTTATCTTGTAATGATTTTTGCTCAGTTTCAGCTTTGACCAGAATCGTTTGTTGCACTGCATTAGACTTCGCTAAATTGAGCTGTGATTCCATTAAACGATGTTGAATATCAACCATTTGTTGTTCAACAAGACTAACCCGATCTGCTTTGGTTTCTGCGCTAGACAGTTGGCCAATCAGATCTTCAATTTTACTTTGCAGATGATTACTGTGATCAATTTTATCATCGAGATTATCTTGTAATCTGGACATTTCAATTTGGACTTCATTGAGTTGTTGAAGCGTTTGCTGTTCATGTTGAAGCTTAAGTTGCTCCCATCGTTTACGAGTTAATCGTTGATTGATTAGGGCGCCAATGAGAAAGGCAACAAACGCGACAGCAATCAAAGCTGCAATTTGAGGAGGAGTTAACGACACTGCAAAAGGCATAACAAAAACCGATAGAAAATAATGGTTAAGGGTCGCACGGCTAATAATCCGCTGCAAGAGGTAAACTGAGGATTTAATCAAATATTATTGTTAATGATTAAATTTAAACCTAACCCTTATATAGGTTCGTATAGCATTTGCAGTGACACCATTTCGGCAATCGATAAAGGTTGACGGCCTTTTGGTTTTTTTTAGTCATATTCTGAAATAAAAATAGGTTTTTACCTGTCTATTGAGATAAGTATGGCAGATTATGGTAATACTTTGCTGTCGAAAAATATTTTATTGAGGTGATTTATGACCGGTAAAAAACGCTTTACTCAAGGCATACAACAACGTGCGGCTTGGCATATTCCTGATAACCAAGTGACTCCCGAATCGGTATTTAATGATCGCCGTAACATTATCAAAGCACTTGGGTTAGGAGCGTTGGGAGCCAGTTTGCCTGGTCAAGTTCAAGCAGGTATTTTTGATTTATTTGGCGAGCAAAAAGCGCAACATCCTTTTGTGACTCAAGGTCTGCAATATACAACTCCCGCTAAGTTTGTGTTATCCAATCCGAAAACCCCAGAAGATAAAGTGACTCGTCATAATAACTTCTATGAATTTGGTACCAGTAAATCCGATCCCTATGACAATGGGCAAAACTTTAAGGTTGATCCTTGGACACTGACCATTGATGGCTTGGTTGATAAGCCGATTACCTTAGACCTTAATGAGTTGACGACCCGTTTCGCTCTTGAAGAGCGCACTTATCGTTTACGCTGTGTTGAGGCTTGGTCGATGGTGATACCTTGGGTGGGCTTTTCGTTAGCCAGTTTACTTAAACAAGCTGGGGTGCAAAGTAACGCGACTCACGTTGCTTTTGAGACCTTGTTTGATCCGGAGCAAATGCCCGGACAAAAGAGTCGCTTAATGGGTGGTGGGATCCATTATCCCTATGTTGAAGGCTTAACGGTTGCAGAGGCGATGAATGACTTATCGTTTTTAGCCGTCGGTTTATATGGTAAAACCTTGCCGCCACAAAATGGTGCGCCTATCCGCTTAGTCGTGCCTTGGAAATACGGTTTTAAGAGCATTAAATCAGTAGTGAGAATCCGCGTGATGGATAAGCAGCCACCAACGAGTTGGAATCAATTAGCTTCGAGTGAGTATGGTTTTTATGCCAATGTCAATCCAGAGGTTGATCATCCACGTTGGTCACAAGCATCTGAGCGCAGTATTGGGGAGGGTGGCCTTTTCTCAGCGAAACGTATTCCGACACAAATGTTCAATGGTTATGGCGATTCAGTCGCCGACCTGTATAAAAATATTGACCTGAGGAAGTTTTACTAATGCGCATAAGTGCTCGAGGGCTGTTTTGGCTAAAGGTGTTGTTACATATTAGCTTTTTATTGCCAGCCTTTTATCTCGTGGCGCTAGTGTTAACTGACAATGCGGGCGGCGATCCTGTGCAGTATATTATTCATTATACGGGCATGGGAGCGCTTAATAGCTTGTTAGCTACTTTGCTTATTTCACCTATCGCTAAACGTTTTAAGATAGCCGCGCTAATCCAAACTCGCCGCTTGGTGGGCTTATATGTGTGTGCCTATGCACTGTTACATATTAGTGCTTTTATCAGTTTAGACTTACTGTTTGCGTGGGGATTATTGTTTGAAGAGGTGATTAAGCGGCCTTATATTTTAGTTGGCGCAGCGGCATTACTAATCATTTTATTACTGGCGCTAACGTCACCTAATAGCATCAAACGCCGCATGGGAAAGCGCTGGCAGTCATTACATAATTGGATTTATCTGGCTGCGATTTTGGCACCTATCCATTTTTATTGGTCGGTAAAGTCTGAAATTATTGAGCCGAGTATTTATATTGTGCTGTTTGCGGCGTTATTGCTGTACCGTAAAGATACTATTTATAAATGGATTAAACCGAAAAAATAAGCTTATTTTTTATTAACTAACGTCTCAATTTTTGATTGAGGCCGTTAGTTGAAAAGGCGGCAAACACAGTAAATACCATCACAGACAGCATAATAATGGCCAATCTTAACCAAGGTTGTTGCAGTGCAATGCGCATATCAATAAAATTAAATGCGCTGACCGACCAGACAAATACTACGCTTACCAGTAAACCTATCTTGAGTAATGTGTGGGTAAATGAATGCCGAATAAGCATGAGTAATGGTAAGCTCATGGCAATAATGGCTAAGACGTGCTGGTCAAAACGTAAAAAATGCGCGCCTAATAACAGGTAAGCTAAACTAATTATGGTTACTCGCCACCACATACCATTCTTCCTCATTAATACGCCACAACGAATGCCAATAGTGCCACTACAAAAGTGTTATAAGTGTGTATATCGTTGGCGATGAATAATGCAGCATAGCGTTAAATGATGGCTGATTGTTGGCTGTGGTTCACAAATTACTTATTTGTCAGCTTAATGATTCTCGATAATCAGTAATTAACTGAGGGTTATTTCAAGGGTATTATTTATCGGCGCGATGATTAGCTAGGCGCAGGCTTAAATTACAATTTGAGCGCCAGTATTAACCTTGCTTCACCAGGGGAAAAATAATCATTTTCGTTAGTCAGAATAATAAATTCCATTGATTGATATAAAGACAAAGCGACAAGATTGTTAGGCGCAACTGTGAGTAATAAACGTTTAATTGCCCCATTGGATTCACCGCGGGCAGTAGCGATAGCGTGATTGATTAGTCCACGAGCAATTCCTTTACCACGAGCTTGTGTTGCAACGGCCAATGATAAAATCCAAGCATCACCAGCTTGAGCGTTCGACTCAACCCATAATAAATAACCTAATAATGAGCTATCCTGTTTGGCAACTAATAGTCCTTTAGGCCAGCAATCAAAAGCTTGTCTAAAGAAAAAGGCAGGGTAACAAGGTTCACCAAATATCGTCTTTTCAAGTTGATGGATATCAGCTAAATCAGTTTTTTGGGCGAAATGGATCGGCAGTTGATCAAGAGGCAAAATATAATATCCTTATTATCTAACTTAGATTAGCGATGACTGATAAAGTGATTTTAGTGATTATCCCTTATGGATACAAAGCACTTATTAGCAAAATTAATACAATAGCATTATTCTCACTATCAATATGCTACAAATGATTGTTGAATTAAGGTAAACACCACAGGAGTGTTGGCAATGAAGGCATATATGGCTGTAGGGTTACTCAGCTTCACGTTAATCATAAGTGGTGCCAGCAGGGCACAAGAAACTGAACATGATATCGATTGCGATGCAGCAATGAGTACGGTTGATATTAATCAATGCGCAAGACAGGAGTTTGAAGTGGCGCAAGTTAGGTTAGATGAATATATCGCTAAGGCTAGTGACACTTTTCATGATGATCCTGTAGTGCTTGAAGCACTCCAGCGATCGCAAAGAGACTGGCTGACTTATCGAGAGTCTTATTGCCATGCGATATACCAATTATGGCGAGATGGCACAATAAGAGGGGTTATGTATCAAGGATGTATGCTGCAACTTACGGTGCAGCGTACTCATAATATTTGGCAAAACTATTTAACCTACATGGATTCAAGTGAACCTATATTACCCGAGCCACAATGATGACTTTCATTAATCTCTTACTCATTGTATTGGCTCAGTATGGGATTATTTACTCGCTGCTTCCAAGCTGACTATTTTAGCCCAAATTTGTTCCGATTCAGCCGTCAGTAAAGAGTAGGTTTTAATATCGCCTTTTCGCTGCGCTTGCATGGCTTGCTCTAGTATTGCATCGTAGCTTTTGCGCAATTTTTTTACTGGATCTGGCTTTAAAAATGAAAACATTATAGTGCTCTTTGTGATGACGATTGTTATTAAATACGAAGCGACTGAGGTTTCAGCTCAATGTGAATAAGGTTTTTGTCTATTTTAGCATTTATTCAAATATGCTTGGTTGTTCGGCCTATTGATAAAATCAAAAGACTGGGTAAACCGCTTGCCATTATTTAGTCGACAAAGAAGGTTTACAGATTATTTTTCGTAATATAATCAATTGATATCATTAAAAATCATCGGTACAAGGGAGATTTTTTGCATGACTCATTGCGTTGTCATCACACCTTTATTGATTAGATTTCAAATGACGCTTGCTTTGATGTGGCTTTTTTTAATGAAGATAATATTTTTTGCTCACCTTGTAATAAATCCGCCATTGATGCTCTGGCCTTGATCCGCGTATAAAGCGCTGAAAGATTCGGCCAACGCTGTGCATCTAGTTGCTCTCCTGCGTGCTCCATATTGACCATTTGAGAAGCAAACGCTAAATCGGCGAGGCTTAAGGTGTCTGCCACAAAGAATTTAGCATTACCTAAGGTGTGTTCTAAGTAATCAAAGTGGATGGGGAGTTTTTCATTTAAAGCTGACATTACCGAAGGTTCATCGCAAAGATGGCCCATACTGGGATTAATTATACGCTGTTGAAATAGGGTAAAGGTAACCAGTGGTGCCAACTCATAATCAGCATATTTTTCTAACCAACGTACCTTGGCATGTTGCTCTACGGTTTGTCCTAGTAAAGGGGTAAGCTCGCAATATTTATCTTCAAGGTATTGGCAGATCACGCTGGAATCAGCCAAGGTTAAGTCACCATCCTTCATTGCTGGAATACGCCCCAGAGGATTGAGTTTTTTAAACCAAGCCGGTTGATCAAAGGGCAATACAATGACCAACTGATAATCGAGCTGTTTTTCGGCTAGACATAAACGCAGTTTACGTACATAAGGAGAAAGTGGCACGCCATAGACAATTAGGCTCATTATAGATCCTTGTTAGTTAACAAATTCATAAGCTAGGCAGGTTAATTACTAGTGAGCAGCCATAACGATTTCATTTAGCGTAATGCAAATATCGCTGGCTGACTTAACCTCACAGCATGATCCTGCTGAAGATGTAATGGATCATGCTGTGTCGGTCAGCGGCTATTACTGACGTCTAATAAACGATTCAATATAAGCCGGAGTCCGTGCATTTAAAATAGGATCCGCTGACGGTGTAATCCCTTTTGGTAACAACACAGGGTTAAAAATACCATTGCCACATGTTTGGATCGTTGATTCGTTATCTCTTTCGCCGTTAATGATAACTTGGCCAACTAATAAACGCTGTCTGTCTTCAGGCCAAAGTACCGTTGGGTTATTAATTTCATCATCTTTTTCTGCAAGCTTAATGAATAAATTCCAGACTGCGGGTTGATGTTTAATTCGTGTTAATAATTCTTCTTTTAAAAAGTCATCTGGAAGCTCTGCAAGTTGAGCTTGAGATAAATTGACGACGCCGTCAGCAGGCTCAAAAATCCAACGACCAGGAACTATGTCGTTATTTTTGGTTGTGAATAGGAAGCTATTAACACCGAAATACGGGCTATTGGCAAAACTGGCACTGGGTGGCAACTGTTTAACGAAGTCAAAAAATGCCTTGGCATCGGGTTTGTTATCGATTAACCATTGTTTGCCTTCAGGCCCTTGTTTTACTTTAACTTGAAAAGTAAAAAAATCATCTAGGTTACCAGCAAAAAATACCGGTGAGTTTGTGGTGACAAAATTGAGATTTTCTTTGTCACCATCAATTTTAAGTGACATAAAGCGTCCGGCAGTTTTATCTGAAGCGTGTGGATTTGTGCCACCCATTGAAAAACGCGCGATGACATTAATCTTTGGTTGATCAAAGAAAGGAATCGCTAATTCATCATTTAATTTAGGGTTAGGTGCAAAATATCCAGAGGTACAGAATCCTTTAGCATGATTGCGCAGTTTGACTTTTTTACCTGCTTCTCGACTCGCCATATCAGGTGTGCCATTAACAGCATCAACGATTTCTTGCATGGTTTTTTCTGATGCATAAAGTGACGTTGATAGAATAGAAAGACTAGAGAGTAAAAAGATTTTTGACAGTAATTGATATCGACGAATTGTCATTTTTATTATTCCTAGTGGGGTAATGTAATCAGTATAGACAGGCAGAACCCGTGAAATATTTCACCGCTAAGGTATTTATTTTATATTTACGCTTAAAAAAATTAAAAATCTCAATGTAACGTATATCAATGACAGCCATTATTTGAACCGTTGATCATTTTTTAGGTCAACGAGATAATTGTGTTATTAATAAAAGATGGCTTAAAAATAACCCCTAGATGATTTCACCAATGGGTTTTCTTAAAGTTGTCCCCTTAACTAGATAGTGCATTTTTCTCTAGTTACTTTTATGGGCATTGAGAAAGTTTTGAAGGCTGCTTACAAGCTAAACCATAACATTATCCGTTGCGGTATTTTTATAATGCATCTCATGCTTATCAAGCAGAGGCCATGAAGTATTAATGGGACAAACTTCTGGCCATTTGGAAATTAACCTAACCCGTCAAGGTAAAGGCGTATTACTTGATTGGGTAGTCGGTGCGGCAGCTCGTCAGTCACTTCCTGCTAAAATTCACACACGTTAATATTGGCACCTAGTTTGAAGCTAACAACGCTTTCCATAAAATGGAAAGCGTTGTTAATTTATGCTGAACACTGTTCCAGTTGAGTATTTTTCTTGTTCATTTGCAGATAACTTAACAGCCACATGATTAAACCGCCGGCAAATAGCACAGCCGCCACATAACCGGTCTCGTTAGGCATTGCACCTTGTGCGATAAACATACCGCCCACCCAAGGGCCGATAGCATTGGCAGTGTTAAATGAACATTGCACTAATGCACCTATCATGGCGTGACCATTTGGCGATACGTCCATCAGTAAGGTTTGAATTAATGTGGCTAAACCCACACTGCAACCAATAAAGAAAATCACCGCATACAATAGCCAAATATTATGGCTGGCGCTGACATAGGCAACAGAAAATATAATCGTACACACTAATGCGATACCTGTGGTTTTTAAGGCGGCGCGATCGGCCGCTTTGCCTAATACGTAGTTACCTAAGGTACAACCAATACCAAACATCACCATGGCAATTGAAATCGTGTAGGCTGGGGTTTGTGTCACCACTAAGATGGTGTCGGCGATATAAGTGTAAATACAAAACACACCGCCAAAGCCAATAATCACAATGCCTAAAATTGACCACACCAATTTATTTTTCAACACGCTAAATTCATTAATTAAATTAGATGGTTGGCTATTTTCTATTTTTGGAATTACCACATAGACGCACACAAGTGCGATTAAAGCGAGAGCAGATGCACCTGCTAAACAATAGCGCCAGCTTAAGTTTTGGCCGACTAAAGTGACAATTGGAACCCCAACAATGGTCGCTATGGTTAAGCCCATAAACACTTTAGACATATAGCTGGCACGTTTATGTTGTGGGGCAATATCGGCAGCCAATAAAATCGCGGCACCAAAATAAGCGCCGTGAGGTAGACCGCTTAAAAAGCGAAATACAATAAGCTGTTCAAGTGAAGTGGCCATGGCACTTAAGCCATTTGAGATAAACATTAATGTCAGAAATATCGCCAATGCATGACGTTTTTTCATATTGGCAGTTGTCAGCATCAAAATCGGTGCACCGACAACAACCCCTATCGCATAAGCACTAATAGCATAACCGCTTTGAGATGGAGTAGAGGCAAATGTCTCGCTAATTAATGGCAGCATTGGCATCATCGAAAATTCAGATAATCCCAAAATAAAGGTGCCTAGCGCTAACACGAGTAAAATGGCGGTAGTGTTTAGTTGGCTTGGTGATGTTGCCGCCGGTGTCATATGTAATCCTGTTATTGATAAGAGACGAATAGTGGTGAGTTTTATTTTTAAGTTTATGATAGTCATGTTATGTAAAGACATTATTACGGTTAAGATCTGGCAACGAGCAACAAGCTTTAATGTGCCAAAGACATAATGGTTAAACATGATTGTATCGACAGTGAATTCGCTATTATTAGGGGAAACTTAGCGACTGCGACATCATAAAGCACCACAGTTTATTAGATTTTTAATAAAAGACCGCAATAAATTAAAATTTTATTATAAACAGGCTATTATGATTATTTAATGTGTCCTTTTATTGTCCAAGTCGTAAATGCGATGTAATCATGCGGTTAATCTTAGCTGTTAACTTGAGCTGGTAACTTAAGCGGTCAATCTCAGCCAACATTGATTCTTGATTCTTGATTCTTGATTCTTGAAATATTGATTTTTGGGTGCATAAATTCCTTTCGTCTACGTTAATCTTTAGTCTAATACCCGCCTTTTTTACTTGTGAGTGACCCCATGCATTGGTTAGTTTGAATAAGACGAATAACATTATTCATTATAATAATAAATGCACGGAGGCTTTAATGGTCAAACAACACCAAGCGCAACTTCCTCTTACTCTGAGTGAATACCATGGTGATACTTCAATAACGCTTATCAATAAAACCATTGGTCAATATTTTGATGATATTGCTAACATCTATCCAGATAATCTTGCTGTTGTTGTTTACCATCAACATATCCGCTGGAACTATCGCCAGTATCAAGAAAAAATAGACTCCCTCGCCACAGGTTTATTGCAGCTAGGCATTCAAGCAGGAGATAGAGTAGGGATCTGGTCGCCTAACAACATTGAGTGGTGTTTAACACAATTTGCGACCGCTAAAATTGGCGCCATTATGGTGTGTATCAATCCCGCTTATCGACCTGAAGAGCTGGAATACTCCTTGAGCAATGTTGGTTGCCGTGCCGTGATTTGTGCTGATAGGTTTAAGTCCAGCGATTACCTACAAATGTTGAATGAGTTATTGCCAGAATTGAGCAGTAATCAGGGCCGTTTATCCGCTCGCGCACTGCCAAAACTTGAATTTGTTATCCGCATGGGTACAGACAAAACCCCTGGTATGCTTAATTTTAATGATTTGCTGGTGGAGGTTAACGCCGATGATCAACATGTGTTGGCCAGCATTGCTGACTCTCTTAGTACACATGATTCGATTAATATTCAATTTACCTCTGGTACTACTGGCAGCCCCAAAGGCGCGACATTATCGCATCATAATATTTTAAATAATGCTTATTTAGTGGCTGAGGCGATGAAGCTTACTCCGGCTGATAAATTGTGTATTCCTGTGCCGCTATATCATTGTTTTGGCATGGTATTAGGCAGTTTATGTTCAATTATAAATGCCTCCGCAGCGGTATACCCGGGGGAGTCTTTTGATCCGCTAACTACGTTAACCGTGGCTGCACAAGAGCGTTGTACCGCACTACATGGTGTACCGACCATGTTTATCGCTGAATTAGAGCATCCGCAATTTAACGAGTTTGACCTTAGTTCATTGCGCACTGGTGTAATGGCGGGCGCCACTTGCCCCGAAGAAGTGATGCGCCGCGTTCAAAATGTAATGTATATGAAACAAGTATTAATAGGTTACGGACAAACCGAGTGCAGCCCGCTAAATCATATTACTGAGATTGATTCTTCCATCGAAAAGCAAGTGCTCACAGTTGGTCGTGCATTGCCGCACACTGAAGTGAAAATCATCAATGAATTTGGTGATGTGGTGGCTGTTGGCCAACCCGGTGAAGTGTGCAGCCGAGGTTACTGCATTATGCAAGGTTACTGGAATGATCCGGTGAAAACTGCCGCAACCATTGACAGTGTAGGCTGGCTGCATTCAGGAGATATCGGTCAAATGGATGAACTTGGCTACGTACAAATTGTCGGCCGAATTAAAGACATGATCATTCGCGGCGGCGAGAATATTTATCCTCGTGAAATTGAAGAAAAGCTCTATAGCCACAAAGATGTGCAGGACGCAGCCGTCTTTGGCGTTCAAAGTGACAAATATGGCGAGGAGGTGTGCGCATGGATTAAAGTGCGCGCCAATGCCGATATTACTGAAGACGATATTCGTCATTTTCTCACTGAGAAATTTGCCTATTTCAAAGTGCCGCGCTATATCAAATTTGTCGATCAATACCCCATGACAGTGACAGGTAAAATCCAGAAGTTTAAGATGCGTGAGTTAATGTATCAGGAGCTACACGAAGCGATAAATTAGTCTTTGAGCATTGAGTTTATACAACACCCAGTATTGCGTCATTGATACTGGGTTTTTTAATGGGTTCAAGGCTGTTGTACCAAAGCAATACCACACTTAACTTCAAAGAGATAAACCGTTGAGTTAGTCGGTTTAAACCAAAGTATTTCAACGACTCCGCATATCTCCATAGGACCAGCTAAATGAGTGGGTTTTCTTATCTGGCTTGAACTGCATACATCAACTACAGCGTTTATTCTGATGCGAGTAAATGCAAGCTCTGTTGAAATAACCGTAATATTTAAAAAGCTAAAATGTGTAGTTGTCATTCGAAAGAATGAGAACGCCAACTCCTTGATCAGCATAGTCAAAAATATCACTTTTTATTGATCTGACCCCGTATTTTTTAATTAATTGAAATTAAATATTTTTCAAGTCAAAAAGCGCATTTTGATGGATTAAGGGCTATTTTACCCTCTTGAATATTTCCACATTTTTTGTATGGTTAACGGTATGTTTAATAGGTTTCTTTTTGGTAATAAAAAGGTGGTTTAAATGTTATATGTCGGTGCCGGTTGTTTAAGGTTTTGACTGTTGGATCGACTGGCGAACAAGGTTTACAGAGTGCATAAACCTTGTCGAGTTTTAATACCGCCCCAACTTAGTTACATAAAAATAAAATATAGGAGGTTGTTATGGTTGATTAATTTAATCCCAAAATAATTACAGGAGGTTGTTATGTTATTTGTTAAATATTTTAATAAAAAACCGCTTGCCCTTGCTATTTCTATAGCATTGCTTGCCTCAATAGGGAGTGCTACGGCTTATGAATCGCCAGTGCACGTTTTTTCAGTTAAGGATGTTCTGGGGGGACTTAATGGTGTGACTTTCTCTGAAGATCCATCAATTATTTGTGATATTGGAGAAATCAGTTGTCCTAGTGATAATCTTCCATTTCTTGATAAGTCGGGGGTGATGTTATATCCCGTCGATAGTGAATTTGGATTTTACGTTGTAGATTTTCTTGGCGCCCAACCCAAAGCGCGCAATGGTGACTACCTAGAAGGATTCGTTGGTAATATTCTCGATGGAGGAGAGATTATCGGTATTCAAGTTGCTAATGCTGCCACCGAAAAATATAAGGTGAAACCTCCATTAGGTACTTGGTGTCAAGGGTTAGGTGGCACCTCGGTAAAATGTGAAACGGAACATTATACCGTTATGGAGCATGCCCTTAGTTGTTATGAAACCATCCCATACTTTTTTGCCAGTCCAGATGGTACCCAAGCAATTTTATCAACACCAGACGGCAGTCTCTCGTTTGACTGTGCAAATGCACCACTGGATGATAATGTCCAAGTTTTAGTCGGTGGGAAAGCATATGAACGCTTGATCAAGGCAACACCTTGTGTGGCAGATAATGATCCAATTGGCTGTCAGATGTTCCCTAATGATAAGACCAATATGTTAGATAATATTGCCTTAAGTACTGATTATTCTATACAGCTTAAAGATGATGGTAAGCCACTTTATGGTTGGGGAGGAATACATAAACGGCCTAATGATATTCGCATGTATGCTCAGCTGGCATTGCCAGCAGAATGGAAAGATCCAGCAGCAAACTTTGTGGTTACTCGAGCAGAGTTGGTGGTTAATCATTGGATCACTAATAATCCTAATGACCAACTTCGTCCTGAAGACTTGGAAAATGAGGCGGCAACAGGTCGTAAACCATCTTATAGAATTGAAGGTGAAGGTGACACTGCTATTTGGAAAAGTACTGTTCCTTGTTATGAAGGCGATAGTGACATAATTGATACTGATGAAGGGTCTTTAGAACCGTCTTTTATCGGAATCGGTACCGTACTAAAAAATTCCCCTAAAGCGCTAGACCCTGCAGCTTCTCCTGGTTCAGAACCCTCCGATCATCCTTATGCCTTCTCATCGGATCTTGTTGGTGGTTATTCTAACGCCTACTATACCACCCTTAATCGAGACCCATTTGAATGGTCTTATGATACAAATCCAGATCCAAATATTCAGGACTTCATCGGTAGTGCTTTGCCCGATGCTTCGCTTGGGGAGCTGGTTTCTGGGCCACGCTGGAGACTTAAACCTAATAAGTTTGGTCAAGACCTTCCTGGAATGGAAATCCCCTTGATTGAATGTAGTGCGCCGCCTTTTGCCAAAGATAACGTGAAATATACTGTGGGTATACCGACAACAACAGTGATCAATTTACTCGATTGGGCTGAGGGCGAAACCTCTCCACTCGCAACGAGTAAAGGCTGGGTAGATGTAACTGCAAATGAGTATGTCACAATTGTTTCTGACTCAGGTGAACCGCCTGTCACCAGCAATGGTTTGCCGATGACGTCGGACTTTGATCTTGCGGTCTATATTAAAGGCGATAGTAAATCGACGGCTTTATATAACGCGCAGCTTATCATCGAATATGAGGGTGAAGTACCTGTGGTGAATACTGAGGTAGATGTCGCATTGACGGCCTTTGCTGCATCAGCACAAGCTAAGTTTGGTGACACTGTGGCTATGGTTGTCGAAGTGGCCAATCTGAAAGAGAGTAGTGTTAGTGGCGAGGTAAGTGTGAGTGGCGTAACCAATAGAGGATTGGTTATTCACCTGCCTAGCTTGGCTTTTAGTGACTTAGCTGGCGGGGCTGCTACATCTTTAAACTTCAGCTGGCCAGTCAATATCCTAAAAAACGAGAAAATTATCTGGACGGCGACAGTGTTTGCCGAAGGCGATCTTAATAATGATAACAATACTGGTACTGCAATAACCAAAATCCGTAGATTTTAATTAAGGATTGACTGGTGAATCAAAGGGGGGAAGCGCTGTTCTCTCCTTTTCACACAAGCTAAACATAAACTGTTATTAGCCGTTTTTATAGACCGAAAGGATAGGAATAGCAGATGCGCATTATACAAATTGTCTTCATTGCGATTATTATTTTATCTTCGGCAATTATCACTTTGTCAGCTGAAGATAATCGTGATCCAACCCAACTAGAGACACCTGTTACTTCAGCTACGCCTGCTGAAACAAGCACGAACCCATCACAAGTAATAATAAAGTCAACTAAATTAGTTCAAACAACAGTCACCCCAACAGCTAAACAAAGTGCTAAAAAACCGGCAATGGGCCACGATTACCAGAAAAATATGCCTAAGCTAGGTAAAGGTGAAGCTAATTATCGTGGTGGAAAGGAAACAACATCAGAAGAACAAGCTAAGGATAGCCCATTAAAACAATCACCAATCATAGATGAACAGCATATAAATAGTGCTAATGTTGGTTATCCTGAATATCGACAACAGGGAGGTTCTGCTTACTTTCAGCATCAACAATATGCTAATCCACCCCGCTCTTCAGCAAGCCAAGCTGACCCCAAACGATTAGACCAAAGCAATGATTTGCAACATAATCCGTCATTGATTGATGCTCAGGATAATAATGCTAAACCCCTAAAACCCTCTCACGAGCAACGCAGAGCATTACTTCATGCAGCCGCTTTTGGCGATGTGCAAGCGGTGAATAAACTTCTTAAAGAGGGAGCAAGTCCTGATGCCAGAGCAAAAGACAGAATAGGGCGTACAGCCTTAATGCTCGCGGCGTTGAGTGGGCATACCGACGTCGTTAATACTCTGCTTAAGCAAGGGGCGAGCGTAAATATAAAAGATAAAACAGGGCATACAGCGCTGAACTGGGCGGCAAATCGTTCAGATATAAATATCGTGACGATATTGCTCAGCTACGGAGCCGACATTAATACTCAAGATAATGCTGGAACATCTCCTTTGTTGTATGCCATTGGAACACACAATATAGCAATGGTCCGTTTATTATTATCTCATGGCGCCGCGACTGAAATAGAAAGCGATGAAAGTAAGATGACCCCCTTGCTACTTGCCATCGAGCATAATGATCTGGAATCGATTAATCTTTTGTTAGATAACCGAGTCAATGTTAATGGAAAAAACAATGATAATTTTCGGCCATTAATGGCTGCGGCAGAACAAGGTCAACTCAATACTGTGCAACAACTTATCTTTCATGGTGCAGAGGTTAATCAGTATGATAATAAGCATTTTTCTGCATTGATCTATGCCGCGAATAAGCAACATATTGCTGTAATGGAGTTTTTATTAGCCAAAGGGGCAGATATTAATGCTCTTGATGGTAAAGGGTTGTCCATTGTGATGCGTGCCAGGCAGCAGGGTCATACTGAAGTGATAAAGTTACTATGTGGAAATGGAGCTAAGCTTAATGCCGACGACTGCTGATATAAAGGGTGCTATCAATCTTTTATTATTCTGAATTATCATCTGCAGTACATATGCCGAAAGTCACGCTGATAATCAACGTATTGGCAGTTATAGTGAATATTAACTAAGGTTAGAAACCATCTCTTTACGGCTTCTCAGTGCAATATTGTAAAGCAATTTAAGCAGGACATGACTCAGTACATTGGTCTTTGTAGGATTAAAATGAAGGTTGAAATACGACATTATTTCGTTGTGCAGTGAATATCAATACAGGTACTAATGTTACTGCTTTTAATCGTCGCACCTTGTCATGCAGATGCTGCAGAAAAATGTGTGTGAAAGTTCAATTCATGCCATTCAATTTTGTAAATTACAGAAAAAGGCCCACAAGCTTTATGTCGTGGCTTATATGACGTAAAAGTCAGCATTGATATTGAGTTTATAGGCAGTCAGTTCTTTTATGAAACGATCCGTGTGGCTGATTTTTATATTGCATTAAATAACTCACTTTCTTATAAACAGACATACGACGGATGAATACTTCTGATGATAATGCTTTGGTATTTACTCTTAGGCATCAAGAAGACTTATTTGTGAGTATCACGAAAGTATTTTTAGGTGTAAAGGGACGCGGGAGCTCTAGATCACCGCGGAATGCTCAAAGAAATGGGATATCACTTAGCCTAAGGATATGGTATTGCTAGACATATACCATAAAAATTAATCAATTGTATAAAGCATTGAGTCCTTTAAGAGGAGTTGCTTAAGGCTATTTAGTCTCTGGCTCAATGTCGATATGAAGGTTACTGTTATGCCTATTTATTTTGCTACCAGCGGCATTCTATATTCGATATAGTCTTCATTCGGAGTGAATTATGTTATGACAGCTGTAAAGGAGTAATACCATGAAAGTATGCGACATTATGACCCCAAATCCGGTGTGCATTAGTCATGAAGCTAGCCTTAAAGATGCTCACCAATTGATGCAAAGCCGTAATGTGCGTCATTTACCGGTTATTTCTGAGCAAAATGGACAACTCATCGGCATGTTGACTCACAAAAAGATGATCGCCAGTGTGTTGAGTATGCTTAATAAATATGGTCAAGGAGCGTTAGACAGAAAAGAGCGATATACTCCAATTGCCGATATTATGGACACGAAAGTACAAAAGTTAGGCTTAGATGAACCTCTGACTATAGTCGTACAATATTTTATTGATAATAAACTGGGTTGCTTGCCGGTGGTTGATGAGCAAAATAATGTTCTTGGTATCGTTACATCTTCAGACTTTGTCAAACTGTGTCAGCGCTTATTACTGGCACAAAAGTAATAATGTTCAAACTAAGCTAACAATTTGATCAATCTCCATAGCGACCATTTCGTTTTTAACAATGTTGCCAGAACTATGGGGCAGTGATTTAGTGTTTGGTTTTTATGTGGCGAAGTCTACTGTGTCGCAGGCTAAAGGCTATAAAAGAATTAACTGGATTGCTCAACACAAACTAGAAAAACAAAACCCCGTTTCAGTGTTGCTGAAACGGGGTTTTGTTTAGGTCAATTTCGATAATATATCGGAATAAAACATCTGATTTGGTCGGTATGAGAGGATTCGAACCTCCGACCCCTGACACCCCATGACAGTGCGCTACCGGGCTGCGCTACATACCGAGTTTTTTAGTACTTTATCACACTAGCGGTCAATAGTTAGTATCAAGCTGGTTGGTAAAGTATCACTTAGTTCGCCTAATGGCTTTGGGGTAACTCAGCTGAGTTCACTAAGCGGATAAGCACTTTATCAACAGTAATTAACGAGTGCAAGCAGTTAGTTAAGCGCTATTTATCGATTGACTATAAACTGCCCAATTACGATAACGAATATTGGATAAGCGGCCAGAATATAGCCTTTTGCATAAGCGTTGATCATGAATATAGGTCGATATTGACTTAGAAGCTGAAGGGAACATTTATTGTATTACCTTCAGCACTTTTTAAGCATAACTTACACCAATGAATGGTACTTTGGTTGGTTTATTGGTTGTATAGCCTTCTACCTTCGCGCATCACTTGGATGAGTTCTGGTGCACTCATTTTTTTATCTAAGCGTTTTTTGTAGTCCAAATCATAGATACGGTACTTGCCGAAGCGATCCAGCACGGTAATTTCAGATTTTTGATAGATAGCAAAACGGCGACTATCTCCTATGTAGACCCAGGTTTCATTATTAGGCTCTAGCAAGCTTCGTCCCGAGCTGTAATCAGTACTTGGGTTTGTGCAGCCTAAGACATGGCTTAGCAAGGTTGGTGCTATACCATAATGGCTAGTGCGGTAATTGACTTTATTACCACTGCTGTTTGGCCAATGAATGATCAGTGGCACTTTAACGTTACCGGGTGATAAATCGCTGCGTGCATCACTGGCGTTACTGGTGAAGACTTGACCGTATGTGCCGGTAATAAGCACCACAGTGTCATCACTGACATTATTGAGTAGCGTAGCGAGTTGCTGGTCAATAAAGTTAAGCGACTGACGATATTGGTTAAACAATACTTTCTGTGCTGGCTTTAATGGCATTTGCGGTTTCACGGTTTGCACGCCTAAAAAACCAACAGGAGTATCGTAGTCTTTCGGTGCAGTCAGATTGACTAAGCTGAACCAAGGTTGTGTTTGATTCTGTTGCCATTGATTGACTGTGCTAATGGTATTGATGTCGGCATCTGCACTGCCATTTTGACTTTCGCTGATGTGCATGGTCATGCCGTTAAACATTGCGCTATTGGCAGCGTATTGTTCATTTTCGGGGGCAAACATGGCTAATTGATAACCTTGCTGCTTAAGGATGTTGGTTAAGATTGGGCTAGTACTGTCAAACTCTTTGCGGTCACTATAATTACCTTGTAGACCATACATGAGAGTAAACATACTGGTTTCAAAGTCAGAACCACCAGCATAGTGATTCGTAAAACGCTGATTTTGGATTCGATATTGGCTTAAAAACGGCATAGTGACGTTATCGACCATGTCTGCTCGAAGGCTGTCTATGGTGATCAGCATAATATTAGGTTGGCTATCAGCACTGCATTGCATCGGATTGATGGGGTAGCTTAACTTTCGCGATTTAGTGTTGCGTGATTCTGTTGACTGCATGCTGCTGTCAATGCCGTGATTTTCCATAAACGATCGCGCTGTTGCTGGGTATGACACTGGATAAGCGTCATCAAAACGAGTGACTTCAGTCATGTTAGTGGCATCGGCCCAAATATGAAATAAATGGCTGCTGACGAAACAAATTCCGACAAACAATACCACTTTATTACCCCATTGTTTTTTCTGGATTTTGTCGATGCGTTTCCACAAATAATTGGCCGCGGTAAGTTCAACAATCACAATGACGATAGGGGTGACTATGTATGAGGTACTGTGCAATAGCGCGTTGAGGTCTTGCCAAGCTAAATCAAAGGCAAAAGGACTTAAATGAATACCATAGTCGTCATAAATAATGGTGTCATACAGTAGGGCATATAATCCAATTGAGGCAATAAATGCAGCAAAACCGCGTAAAATTTTAGAGTAAGGTAGGAGTAAGGTAATCGGGAAGATAAAAACTAAGTAACCGATAAAAGCCAAAAAAGTAAAATGGCCAATGGTACTGATAGTAAGATATGCCCAGCCAATAATGGATTCTGGATAGCCGACACTGCCGATATACCGAGCGCCAATTAACATCGCCAATATGCCATTAAAGAAGGCAAACCAGTGACCCCAATTAACTAAGCGTGACACTTTATCACGCGTCATTTGCTGCTTTTTGCGCTCGATCATGTTAACTCGTATTCCTACGTTATTATCACGGCTTTTTTTCAGTGTAACTGATTGTTAGCATTCGTGATAAATTTTATTTAGTCGTTACTTAATCGACTGTGTTAAAGCTTTGGCAAATTGCTCTGCTACTTTTTGACGAGACTCATTTGGGACTTTTTTGTCGAGTAAATGGGTCACGCAGTTACCTAGTACCATCAGGCTTAAATCGGTAGGTGCTTGATGCTTTGCTAGCACAGCAAGCAGCTCACTGATAAGTGCCTCAACTTGAGTGTTTGTGTATTTAGATTGAATTGCCATAGTCAGAAAACTTCAATAAAGAATGAATTAGCTGCACATAATAACGGATTTAGCCGGCGCTCGCCTCAAGTTTTATTCGCTCTATGTGAGGAATATCGTAAACCCTTGTTCGATTTATACGGTTGGTCTGATATCATTCTTTTTAAAATTATCATCTGTGACTGACTAGGATTAACAAGGCTTATGGGCATTAGTATTGAGCAAGCAATTATTCACGAAATATCTCAAGACAGTCAGGGGCAAATGCGTTGTCGTTTACGCCCGCAACCGTTGTTGAATACTCACGCCGTTGAAACCATGTTAGAAGAGTTACATCAGACCTATTCGGGCAAAGCGGGAAAAGGTTTTGGCTTTTTTGGTACCCATGACGATGATGGCGAAGCCAATAGTGCATTTTCTGATGCTCTGACAGGCTATCGCAAAGGCGATTTAGGTTTTGTAGAATTTAGCGGCCAAGCAAGCCAACTATTGCAGCAAGAATTGTCTAAGTACGACTTTAGCCAAGGCGGATTTTTATTGATGTCTTGCTATACCAGTATGACAAGCGACTATTTATTTGTGGCGTTATTAAGCGCTAAGTCGTCGATGACTGTCTTAGATGACATGGAATTGTCGCAAAATAATCACTTAGATTTAAACAATATTCAACTGGCCGCCCGCATTGATTTAACTGAGTGGCAGGCCGATAAAAGCTCGCGTAAATATATTTCGTTTATTCGTGGTCGTGCGGGCCGTAAAGTTGCCGACTTCTTTTTAGATTTTATGGGCTGTGTTGAAGGGGTTAACATCAAAGCGCAAAACAAAACCTTGATCCATGCGGTTGAAGACTTTGTTGCGGGCAGTGAGTTAACCAAAGATGAACGTCAAGAGTGCCGTAACAAGGTCTTTGACTATTGTTCTGAGCGCGCGGGCTCTGGTGATGTGATTGAAGTTAAAGATTTAGCTGACGAGTTAGCTGATTCCGGCATGGATTCATTTTATGATTTCGCCTGTGGTGGCAGTTATGAGTTGGATGATGAGTTTCCGGCAGATAAAGCCAGTTTACGCAGTTTGAAGAAGTTTTCAGGCACTGGCGGCGGAGTAACATTGAGTTTTGATGGCGGCCATTTAGGTGAACGGGTTATTTATGATCCTATTTCTGACACCATTTTGATAAAAGGTGTGCCGGCCAATTTGAAAGATCAATTGGATCGTCGTTTAAAAGGTGAGTAACTTAAGCTGAACACAAGCTGAGCTAACTCAATCTGGGTAGTGTGTTGTTATAGCGTCCTATCTGGGCGCTTTTTTATATCTGCTGAAAACACTAATTAAGGTTTAGCGCGTGTTATGCTGTTGTGAGTTAGCCGCTGAAGTCACTTTATGTGATTTTACACATTGGTTTTTTATGGGAATGTTATGTTGAATATCGTGATCGTTGGCGCGAATATTAATGATGAAAATAGCCATTCTTTACCTCAGTATCCAGATAATTAAATAGCCTAAGTGGCGCTTAATTCAGCACAGTCTAGTCTAGACTTATCTCATGTCTTATTTCACGAATGATGTCGCTGGTACGATCTTTGGCGCAGTTGAATATTTTACTTTTCATTCATTTGTAGTTGAGTAAACTAGCGCCACTTTTTGAGTGTTTTTTGTTTGTTGTGCTTTATAGCCTAATGAACTTTGGGGGAGCGATGATTACTGCATACGCCTATCAAAATAGAGAGTTAATCACCACCGAATTGAAAGTGGGCGATAAAGTGCCCGAGTCGACCTTATGGTTAGATTTATTGAAACCCGATGACGAAGAACGTCAGTGGTTGAGCTTGTTTTCAGCTGAAGAAGTGCCCGACGAAGAAGATATTAAAGAAATTGAGGCATCAGCACGTTTTTATCAAAACCAAGATGGTTTACATATTAACTCGTTGTTTCCTCAACGGGTGAGTTCAGATGTGCGTGCAGTGAACGTGTCATTCAACTTACGTGAAAATTTTTTACTGACAATGCGTGAGGAAGACGTTGGTCTTATCCGTTTATTGCGTAACTATTTGCGTTTAGGTCGTTTAGATATTACCACCCCACAAGGGTTATTATTAGAGTTATTTACCCTGAAAGTAGATTATCTATCTGACTTAATTGAAGATGTTTACAGTGTATTAGAAAATGTCAGCGAGCAAGTGTTTAATGACGAAGAGCTTGATGACGTATTTAAACTGATCACCTTGCAAGAAGACTCTAACGGTAAAATTCGATTAAGTTTATTGGATACCCAGCGCTCCTTGCGTTATATGCAACGTTATTATCGTGATCGTTTGTCGGATGAAAACTTGAAGGATATTCGAGAGATGTTATCGGATATTGAATCATTGATGCCACACAGCCAATTTATTTTCGATAAGTTACAATTCTTGCTTGATGCAGCGATGGGATTCAGTGGCTTGCAACAAAACAAAATTATTAAGATATTTTCGGTATCGGCGGTGGTTTTTTTACCTCCCACGCTCATTGCCAGTAGTTATGGGATGAATTTTCATATTATGCCTGAACTCGATTGGCGATTTGGCTATCCCATGGCGGTCGGATTAATGCTTGCCAGCGCAGCGGGAACTTACTTTTTCTTTAAACGAAAAGGCTGGTTATAACCGCAAATTGCGCTATAAGAAAGCCATCAATTGTTGCCAATTGATGGCTTTTTTGTTTCTCAACAAGGGTGTATCAATTTGTGAATAAGGTCGTTGAATTTTATCATTATTGACATGACGACAACCCAAAAACAGTGTCATTTAGCTGACTAGCTTTGACCGATACCTAAGCTGATTTGTTCTCGAGGATTTAGGTATTTATGAATTTTCTCAGGTAATGCGGCGGCAGGTAAACTGCGGACAATAGTGAGTCCTTCTTGTTGTAAACTAATGATAGGGGCTAAATCTTTGGGTACTAACTGATCGTATACTACAATATTGGGACACAATAAGTGTTGTAAGTTTACTGACATCACCAAGGCAAATTGGCCACTGGATAACTCGATAATACTTCCAGGAGGATAAACACCTAATAGTTTGATTAGTTTACTAATATACTCAGCATTTAGTTTGTTTTTATAATTTTTATATAATAAACCTAAAGCGATACTGGGCGGCTTAGGTTTGATTTGATTAGTACCATTACATAGATTGTCATATTCATTGATCACTGCGATCAATTGCGACAACTTGTCTATCTTGTCTGCTTTAAGGCCTTGTGGATAACCACTCCCATCTAAAAATTCGTGATGATTAGCAATTAATGGTTTAGCCTCTTCCGGGAAATTATCTGCAAGTTTAAGAAAGTTAATGCTCATTAAAGGGTGTTGTTTAATAAAGTTTTCTTCTGGTGTGGTCAGAGGTACCCGCTTATTGAGAATATTACTTGGAATTTTGAGCTTACCTATATCGTGAAATAGCGCCCCCATACCAATAGTCTCTACCTCTTGGCGATTCCAACCCAGCTCTTTTGCCATCAGCATACACAGCATGGCGACGTTAAGTGAATGATGGTAAATATGTTCATCATTTTTAGCATCGGCCATTAAATGCAAGGCTAAGTTATCACTGTTGAGTAGCATGGTGGTCATGTTACTAATGAGATCTTTGGCCTCGATAACCGAGTTAAGAGGTCTGCTGCCGATTTTAGCGACCATGGAATGCATCATCGACACTGAGCGATTAAATTGTTGTTCGGTTTTCTTTAAATCGCGTTTGAGTTTTTGTTGTTCATCTATCTGCGCTGATTTTTGACTGAGCATTTGCTCTTTACGTGCATCGAGTGTTTGCTGGTCAGGTGCTGTAACGTCAGCCGTGTCAGATGTTACCGGTTCAATGTCGCTTTTATCAGGATCAAAAAAAACATCCTTTAGCCCTAATCCTTTGATGAGCTCTATTTGTACTGTGTCTTTAATTTTAAAACTGCTGAACAAAAAAGGATGGTCTTTCCAAGAAATAGGCAAGCGGATAAAAGTACCCACTTCTAATTGATCTACAGATATTTTTTGATTTTTTTTCATATTCAATCGATAGTTACTTTGAAGAACAAAGAGGTATGTTGTGCATTGCGCTTTACAGATGCTTTATAGGCATGGCAGCATACTACTATACATTTATTAACAATAGTTACTCCCTATGGATTTTATTGAAGTATATCCCAATGCGATAAGTAATGACCTATGTGATCGTTTAATGGCAGCATTTAATGCTCATCCGAGTGTGGGGCCTGGTCATACTGGTTTTGGCATTGATACCGACAAAAAGCGCAGTCGTGACTTAATGTTAGACGCTTTTGATGATTTAGCTGAATTGAAAAATGAGCTATTAGCGGCAACATTTACTCACATTAGTGATTATTTCACCCAATACTCATTAACCCTAATGGGGGCCGTGTCAGTGCAAGTTGCTGATGAAAATGGTCAAGCTCAAACCCTGACCCCTGATAATTTTGAAACATTAGGTCGGCCAAGGGCTGCAGCGTTAACTAAGTACTTGTACCGCAGTGGTAGTATCAACGTGCAGCACTATCAGCAAGGTGTCGGTGGCTATCCGCATTGGCATTCAGAGCAATTTCCACAAAATGGCCATAATGAGGCGCTTCATCGGGTAGTGTTATACATGTTTTATCTTAACGATGTAGAAGAGGGCGGTGAAACGGAGTTTTATTATCAGCAGCGTAAAATAAGTCCTAGAAAAGGCACTATGGTCATAGCACCGGCCGGCTTTACTCACAGTCATCGTGGTAATGTGCCCATTAGCAACGACAAGTATATTGCCACTTCTTGGGCAATGTTTAATCGTGCAGAGCAGCTTTATGCGCCATTAAGTTAGTGATCACTGTCGAGTAAAGCGTGTTGTTGCTGTATTTACTGCCCTGATAGCTTGCTTAGGTACTTATGTTTAAATGATATTACGTCGTTGCGGAGAGCTGGATCACAAAGGCTGCTCCGCCTAATTCACTGGTCGTAATGGTCATGGTGCCACCATAACTGCTAACGATTTCATGACATACTGCTAAACCAATGCCTTGTCCTGATGATTGGGTATCGGCTCTCATTCCGCGTTGAATGATTTTTTGTTTAATGGCGTCATCAACCCCAGGGCCATCATCTTCGACACTAAGCTGAATCATGTTGCCATCAAGATGCTGGGCGGTAACTTGTACCTTGTTACTACACAAGCGAAACGCATTTTCCATTAAGTTACCCAATAACTCCATTACATCCCCTTTGCTGAGCGGTAAGTGTAATGACGCCGATACTTGCAGTGTGAATATAACGTGTTTGTCCCGATAAATCTTATCAAGCATTTGTGCCACTTGTTGGGCAATAGGTGCGACCTTTGTTTGTTGTTGACGTAAGCCTTGCTGGCCTAACATGGCGCGTTTGAGCTGATACTGCACCAGCTGATCCATATCATTGATTTGTTCTAGTATCTTTTGCTGTTGCTGCTGACGATCTAAAGAGTCATCGTCAATGATGGCAATGCTGGCAGCAAGACGTGTCTTTAAACTATGAGCCAAATCATTCATTGCATTTTGATAGCGAGTCTGACGTTGATCCGTTTGGTCCATAAGCTGATTTAACGCCATCGTAATACCGTGTAATTCAACGGGATAATCCTGTGAAAGGCTTTTCTTATGTCCTTGTTGTAGTTGTAATAGTTCTTGTTTTAATTGTGTTAACGGCCGCATGCCCCAATAGGCTGCACTGACTAACAGCAGTAATGCAATAGCCATGACGATGGCTAATCTAAAATAAGTTAATCGGTTAAATTGTTTAAGTTCCGTTTTTAATGCCGTCGCGTCTTTTAAAATTAATAGATGATACATTTGATCTTCAACATCAATACTGAGCAAATAAGCAAAGTAGCTTTGCTGGGCGTCAAAATTAAGATAAAACGGCGGTAAATCATCTTTTATTTGAAGATATTTTTCACAGATGTTATTCAATTTTAAGCTAATTGCGAAATCAGAACGCCATAAAGTGTGATAAGCACTATTACAAGTCGCCATAATATATTGCGTATCAACGTCATCACCTTCACGTGCTTGGGTGATGGGGATTAAATTGTTTTCGCGAAACTCCGCAGCAATGATAGGTAATTTAGCGATTAACGCGCTGGTGGTTTGGTTATAACGGTTTTGGGCATGGAGCAGGGTAATTAACCAAGCCAGACCAAATCCCACTAATGTGATAATGGCCAAGGAAGTAACAAACATTCTTGTTAGCAGGCGTTTTTGAGGTCGGGGAATTAGTCGCATGGGTGATTAAATTTATATCCTTGACCGCGAAGAGTCACAATCGCCTCTGCTATTCCGCCCTGAGCCAGTTTTTTTCTTAATCTACTGATTATTACTTCAATGGTATTGGGATCGCCTTCCTTGTCTGCATATACCACATCAAGTAAACGCTGCTTAGCGATAACTTCATGGCTATGGCGCATTAAGTATTCCAAAATAAGGTATTCAAAGGCCGTGATGTCTAATGGTGTTTGATTCAGTGTCACGTTTTTTGCTGCCATATCAATTTGCAGCGCCCCACTGGTAATAGTTGAACTCACAAAACCACAGCTGCGGCGTACGATGGCGTCTAGCCTAGCGATGAGTTCTTCTTTTTGAAATGGTTTAACTAAATAGTCATCGGCGCCAGCATTAAGCCCTTCTACTTTGTCTTGCCACGTGAGTCGTGCGGTTAAAATGAGAATCGGGGCTTTGATATCGGCACTACGGAGCATTTTGATTAAGCTTATTCCGTCTTGATCGGGTAAACCTAAATCAATAATAGCAGCATCTATCGGATAGTTAGTCGCTTGATAAAATCCCTCTTTTGCGGTTAATGCGACTTGTACTTGGTTGCCTTGCGCAGATAACTGAATCTGTAAGTGATGTGACAAAATAGGATCGTCTTCAATAACCAATATGCGCATAATTTATCCTTGTTTCGCCGCTGCCTTAGGTAAAATGTGCTCGATTAGTATTACCTTATCAATCTTTTAGGTTAAATATTAAATAGGCTTTGGGTGTCGATATAATTAAGTTTATAACAATAATACTAATATTTTTTATTTGTTTTTACTCACATTTTTATATTGAGTCGCTTTGGCTATGTAATCGAGTAGCAGGTAAGTTAGAATAGCGTTAACAACCGACTAACTTATAAGATTAAGATGAAACTAACACATTTATTAGCAGCGAGCTTTTTAAGTTTATTTTCGACGTTTGCATTAAGTGCAACCTTTACCTTTACTGCTATCCCTGATGAAGATGAAAGTCAGCTTCGTACTCGATTTGATAAAGTGGCTGATTATTTATCTGAGCAATTGGGCGTGGAAGTAAAATATATTCCAGTAAAGTCTTATTCAGCTGCGGTAACGGCGTTCCGTAACAATCAAGTTCAGCTTGCTTGGTTTGGCGGTTTATCTGGGGTTCAGGCTCGTCGCTTAGTGCCTGGTTCTGAAGCTATCGCTCAAGGTTTTGAAGATCAGTACTTTAAGAGTTATTTGATAGCCCATCAATCTACTGAAATTGTTCCTTCCAGTAATTTCCCGCTACTAAACGATTATACTTTTACGTTTGGTTCTAAAGATTCAACGTCTGGACGGTTAATGCCGCAGTTCTTTATTGAGCGAAACTTAGGTAAGCCGATCGAACAGATTTTTAAACGAATCGGTTTCTCTGGTGATCATAGCCGCACCATTAGCCAAGTCGAAGCGGGTGTATACCAAGTTGGCGCGGTTAATTATAAAGTGTGGGACACTGCTGTTGAAAAAGGCGAGGTTGATACCAGTAAAGTGAAAGTTATTTGGGAAAGTCCTAGCTACCCTGACTATCAATGGACAGTACGTGCTGGCGTTGATGACTCTTTTGGTGCAGGTTTTAAAGAAAAACTGACTAAAACATTAATTGGTATGACGGATAAAGATTTATTAGCCAGTTTCCCTCGTGAGTCATTTGTACCCGCCCATAATAACGACTATGAGCCGATTGAGCGCGTCGCAAAAACCATTGGAATGCTTGATTAATGTTGTCTTTGGTTGATGTTGATTTAGGTTATAGTCAGAACATTGTTTTATCTAAGGTTAATTTGTCATTTAAGCCCAATGAACATGTGGCTATTTTAGGTCCTTCAGGCGTGGGTAAAACCACGTTATTGCATCATCTATATCTACAATTGGCTCAGCAAACCTGTTTGTGTTCTCAAGCACAAGGGTTGGTTGATAACTTGTCGATATATCATAATGTATTTATTGGTGGATTAGCGCGTTACTCTCGTTGGTACAATATGGCTAATTTATTATTGCCATTTAATAAGCCACAACAACAAATAGCCGCTATTTGTCAGCAGTTAGAGCTCACCATGCCATTAACACAAAAGGTCAGTGAGCTGTCTGGTGGACAACGTCAACGTGTCGCATTAGCCAGAGCATTATTTCAACAGCAATCCATTTTTATGGGTGATGAGCCCTTTTCTGCATTAGATCCATTAATGGGCTTACGGTTATTAAATTTGATTAAACAAGCACATCAAAGTGTGATTTGTGTGCTGCATGATGCTGAGTTAGCCTTAGCGCATTTTGATCGCATTATCGTGATTAGCGAGGGCAAAGTGGTGCTAGATGATGGCGCCGATAAGTTATCTCTGGCCCGTTTATCACAGCATTATGCTTTGGCCGATATGCCAAAGCAGGTTATGGCGTGAATATGATCACATCGCTGCAGCTCATTATATTGCTTATCACAGCTCTATCTGTGTGCCGTTACTGTCTTTTCTATTATGTCTGACGCCATGATTTTTCGTGGACGCGCTTTTGTGGGCCACTGGCAGAAAATCACTTTACTACTTTTAGTTACGGTATCTGTGTGTTGGTTTTTTGCCGATACCGAAGTGATAGCACTCGATCCTTGGTCCGAACTCGGCCGTATGTGGCAGGGTTTTGTGCATCCCGATTTTTTTGCGACAGAGAATCTGTTTGATGCACTGTGGCAAACTATCAGTTTTGCCTTGCTTGGGATCACGGTTGGATTGCTAGTGGGGTTTCCATTAGCCTTGTGGTATCAACATCCCTTAATTGCGGCATTGTGTGCCTTTATCCGCGCGATCCATGAGATTTTCTGGGCGCTGATATTTTTACAGATCTTTGGTCTATCAGCCATTACCGGTATCTTAGCCATTGCACTACCTTATGCTGCCACATTTGCCCGAGTTTTTGCGGATATATTACAACAAGCCCCTATCCATACTCTGTTTTCACTGCCCAAAGGTACTGATAAGTTATCGGCATTTATCTATGGACGTTGGATGCACATGTATCCACAGATTATTGATTATATTCGTTATCGTTTTGAATGTGCATTGCGCAGTAGTGCGGTATTGGGTTTTATTGGTATGCCGACATTAGGCTTTTATTTAGAATCCGCTTTTCGTCAAGGGCGTTATGAGCAAGGT
The DNA here is from genome assembly GCF_009994065.1 of Shewanella vesiculosa. Lineage (NCBI taxonomy): Bacteria > Pseudomonadati > Pseudomonadota > Gammaproteobacteria > Alteromonadales > Shewanellaceae > Shewanella > Shewanella vesiculosa. The sequence goes on along the minus strand of NZ_JAACSD010000008.1, from coordinate 58,875 downwards.
GGGGCATTACTGATTTTATTTGTGTTATTAATTGGCAGCATACGCTTTTGGGCTAAACCGATTTTGCTGTGGCTATATTTACCGCTTGCGGTGTATTTTTTACCACCAATACCTGTGATTGACTCGCAACTTATTTGGCGCTTTATCAGTGTGGATATCTTACCGCCAATGCTCCAAGGGCAGGCTTTTTTTACCTGGTTTGATTCAGATAATTTATCAAAGTTGTTTGACTGGGTTTATGAATTAATAAGCCAACAAGTGTTTCCGGGAATGATTGCCACTTTAGTATTGGCTTTTTGTGCCTTAGGATTAACTCACTTATTCACCATGATATTGTTGCCGCTAAACACGCGTTTAATGATGCCAAACCTGATCATCTTGTTCATGCGTGCGGTTAATTTAATATTACGTTCACTGCCAGAATATTTATTGGCTTTTGTGTTTATGATGTTGCTGGGTCCTTCTATGTTACCCGCTATTATCGCGCTAGCATTACACAATGCCGGTCTTATGGTATTTTTAATGGCGCGCCAAGCTGACAACGTGAGTGTTCCGCTCACATATCTGCCAAGAATTGACCAATATAGTTATTTGGTTGTGCCTACGCTATATCCACATTTTATGGGATTACTGTTTTATCGTTTTGAAGTGATTATTCGTGAAACGGCTATTTTGGGTATGCTTGGCGTGATGACGTTAGGCTTTTATGTTGACAGTAACTTTTCTGAAATCCGCTTTAGCGGTGCCTTATTGTTATTGGTGTTCACTGCGGGTTTAAATGTTGCCGTGGATTATTTAGCGCGTCGATTACTCCATTATCCTCGGCATCGTATACAGGTTTGCTAAAGCAGCCTTAAGATTAATCCTCGGATTAATCTTGGCCACGAATTACTTATAAGGCTTAAAACTCAGGTCGCTTTAAATGAGTATATCTATGTCAATTAGCTGATAATTTGTTGGATAATATTACTTGCAATAGTCAGCGCAACGGCAATAAAAATAATCCCTACCAGTAAATCAATAATGGTATTCGCTGCGAGTAATTTCTGCTGAACTCGAGGTTTAGATAATACTAATGCCAGCAAGCTAAACCATGCTAATGACAACACAAACAATAATACTGTCGCGGCTATTTTGGTTGAATGATTGACTTGTGGCGTAATTAATACTGAAAATAAAGTAATAAAAAAGATCAGCGCTTTAGGGTTGAGTAGATTGGTATAAAGACCCACCTTAAACCCTTTTAACGACGAGACTACAGCCACCTGGGTGAGATTTTGCTGAACTGAAGGGATGTCTACAGTCCGGCGTTTGCTGATAATACTCGTCATCGCTGATTTAAGCGCCCCATATCCCATCCAAGCTAAGTAGCTGCTACCAATGAGTTGTAAAGCCAAGAACGCTATATGAGATTGTTGGATCATCACACTGATCCCCATCAAAGATAGAAAGGTATGTATCAAGATGGCCACCGCAATACCTAAGGCACAATAAAGTGCGGTTAAGCGCGTTTGTTGTGTGGCCATTTTTACAATAATGGCGAAATCGGGTCCAGGGCTCATCAATGCCACTATGTGAATAACCGCTAAACTTGCCAATAAAGTAAGGTCCATATTTATTCCGTTTTTTTGTAAGCTATGACGAGTCATTTACCCATGAGTTTTAATGATAATAAAAGCCTATATCAATGTATGTTGATGATAATGACATATTTATGCAGAAAAAAGATAATAAAAAAGCGCTAAATTAGCGCTTTTTTATATAAGGTGATGTTAAGTGTTAATTTTTGGAGTTAAGCACTTGATCTTCAAAGTTTTTAGCGACTTTACCCGCTTGTGAGTCATTGAATATTTGTTCATTGAATTCACCCTCTGATTTAGCAATAATCACCGTTGCTACCGCATCACCGGTTACGTTCACCGCGGTGCGGATCATGTCGAGCATTCTGTCGACACCAATAATTAATGCAATCCCCTCTACAGGTAAGCCAACTTGGTTTAACACCATGGCGAGCATGATTAAGCCTACGCCAGGCACCCCTGCAGTGCCAATGGAGGCTAACGTTGCAGTGACCACCACTATAGCGTAATCCATTATGCTCAGTTCAATACCAAACACTTGGGCAATAAATACCGTGGCGACACCTTGCATAATGGCGGTGCCATCCATGTTAAGTGTTGCACCCAGTGGTAAAGTGAATGAGGCAATTTTGTTGTCAACCCCCATTCGGTGTTCAGCTGTTTCAATGGTGACAGGTAATGTGGCATTTGAACTGGCTGTACTAAAGGCAAACAGTTGCACATCACGAATTTTACGCAAAAACATCAGTGGACTCAGGCCTGAGAATAACTTTAATAACGTCGGGTATACCACTAAGCCTTGAATAAATAATACTGCAACGACCAGGAAGAAGTATTTTACTACACTACCGAAGGTTTCTAAGCCTAACGTTAAGCTGAGAGTCGCCATCAGTGCAAACACACCATAAGGCGCGAGCTGCATAATCAAGGTAACTACACGCATAATCACATCATTTAAATCGTTAAAAAATGATGCTATACGCGTACCGCGTTCACCAATATGTGAGATGGCAAAGCCAAAAACAACTGCAAATAGGATAATCTGCAGCATATTGCCTTCACTCATGGCTTGCATAGGGTTTGTCGGTACAATATTAATAATGACTTCAGAAAGGCTAGGCGCGTCTTTTGCTGAGTATTCTAATGCGTTACCGGCCAAACTAGCATTACCTGGATGGATCAACACTGCGGCTAGAATCGCAATCGTGAGCGCAATAGCGGTAGTGAATAAATAGAAGGATATGGTCTTGCCACCAAGACGACCCAGTTTAGATGGATCGCTAAGGGAGCAAGTACCGCACACTAATGAGATAAATACTAAAGGTACGACAAGCATTTTTAAGCTTGAGATAAAGATAGTGCCAATGACGTGCAAGAATCCATCGGTAATGTACTCTTGAATAAATTGGCTATCAGGAAAAGAGTTTCTCAATACTAGGCCAAATATAATGCCTAATGCCATGCCAAATAAAATTTTGCTCGTGAGTCCGAGCTTGTATTGTTTACTCACAGAGTGTTCCTTTTCATCATATTATTTTATTTCTTTATTGAATGCGCTAAAGACTAGCAGGAATCGTTAACTTAGGAAATGGCCTAAAAGTGAAAGTTTTAGCCGATAAATAGCAAAGAAATTATTATAGTTATGCTAAAGTTATAGGATGTTTGTGTATTGTTTAAATATAAGTAACTATAATAATTCTTAAGTTTTATTTCAATGTAACAGGGAGCCTGACAATGAGGTCAGCATATAAAGTTTATTTCGCACTTTTATGTACTTTTTTTCTCGTCGCATGTGGTGGCGGCGGCGGTATTACTGATAGTGGAACCGGAGGCGATGGAGGGACGGATCCTACTGAGGTTATTTCAATAAAACTTGAGACATCTTCAAATGAGATTACGGCAAGTTCATCAGCAATGTTAAAGGCAACTGTTACAAGTTCTTTAACTGGAGCTGTTGCAAATACAGTTGTGACTTTTTCCTTATCAGATCCATCTTTGGGTTCATTTACCCCAAGCGCTGGGACTGCCAAAACTAATTCTGAAGGTGTGGCCGAAGTCATTCTTAGCACATCAACCACTCAAGGTGCTGTGACAGTAACGGCTTCTTTAGATTCTGGTGAATCAGCGTCTACAGGTATATCAATGGCTGGAGATGGGGCTGTTACTGGTGAGAATTTAATAACGCTAAAATTAAAAGACGCTGCTGGAAATGCAATTAGTAATATTAGTTTTTTAACACCAGGTTATATTCATGTAGAGTATAAAGACCCCACAGGGATACCGATAGCCAATCGCTTAGTTACTTTTTCTCTTAATGATACCGCTTTAGCGACTTTCGTTCCTAATAGTGGCACCGGTTTGACTGACGAAAATGGTCAAGCGGTCATTAAAGTTATTGCTGCGAATAAAGAGGGCGCTGGAACGGTAAAAGTTGAAATTGATGAGCAACAAGCAGTTAGTGTAAACTTTTATTCTAAAGGTGATGCTGGCGTTTCTGGTTCATCTTCACTTACCGCTAAGTTAATTAATGCAGCGGGAACTTCAATCACTACAGTTTCTGACAGTCAACCTGGTTACATTGAAGTTCTTCTTGCCGACTCTATTGGCCAAGGTCTAGCTAGTCAAGTTGTATCATTCTCATTAAATGATAGTTCTTTCGGTACATTTGAGCCATCTAGTGGAACCGCTCTTACAGATTCAAATGGCTTAGCGAAGATTAAACTTCGTACTGCTAATGTCGAGACTGCTGCTACAGTCACGGTCAGTACTGGTTCTGGTTTAACAACTTCGATAAGCTTTTACATTTTAGGTGATGGTGTTGCCGTTGGAACAAATCGTCTATCTCTAAAATTAATGGATAACAATGGTAATCCAATTTCTATTATCAGTAATTCTTCAGCTGCAAATGTAGTAGCCACATATGTTGACTTAAATGGCTTACCTTTAACGGGACAACTAGCGACTTTTACATCTAGTTTAGGGAATTTATCTCCAGTTATAGGTACCGCCGTTACTAATAGTAACGGTATTGCTTCAATTAGTTTGACTGCTGGTAATATTGCAGGTGCAGCAGAGTTATCTGTTCAAATACAAACATCTAGAGCCAGTATCCTTTTCGAAACTTTGGGTGATGAAATAATTGTTCGTCCTATAGATTCATACACTTTAAATCTAACTGTACTCGACTTATTAAATAATGAGTTACGAAGTATAAATAAGAGCTCGCCAGGATCTGTAAGGGCTACGTTATTAAAAGACGGAGCAGCTGTACCGAATGCATTAATTAATTTTTCTTTAGTTGGTGAGGGGGTCATTAACCCTACATCAGGAAATGCACTAACTGATGCGAGTGGTTTTGCTAAAGTGACTCTATTGACTGGTACGGTGGATGGTGCTGGTACTGTTCAAGCAACCTTTAATCTAGATAATGAACTATTAACAGAAACATTTAATTACAGTGTTGCTGGTGATGCTCCTGGTGGCGATGGTGAAAACAACTCATTAACCATAAGCTTGCTTGATGGTACTGGAAATCAGGCTTCTAGTATTAGCCAATCATCTCCAGGACGTGTACAAGTTTATTTACTTGACCGAAATAACAACCCACTAAGTGGGAAAGTTATTTCATTTTCTAGTAGCTTAGGTGAGTTTCTACCTTCAGTAGGGACAGCCCTTACGGATGGCGCTGGTAAAGCTGAATTAGCTATTACAGCAGGAACCGTAGAGGGGGCTGCTACTATCACTGCTAGTTATGGTTTAACAGTTGATACTGTCAGTTTTACTACCGCTGGTGATGATATTGATCCCGTTGCTGCAGATCCTTCTATCTCATTTGAAATTTATGATTGTAATGGTGTTGTAGCATTCGACAAGACTTTGAAAAACTTTGAAGTCTGTCCTGTTACCGATAACATTACTAATCAACGCCCTGGTATTTTAGGGGCAATAGTCAAACTTGATGGTTCTAATCAACCTTTAAAGCAAGTACTAATTACTGCTGGTACGACTTTAGGTGCAATTAGCCCAAATTCTGCTACAGCAATAACTAATGCTGACGGTAAGGCTGTTTTAGATCTATATTCAAACGGTGATGTTGGTGCTGGTGAAGTGTCTTTAAAAGTTAAACAAGTTACTTCTACCAAAGCTTTTGAGATTGGTCGTGTCGATATCTCTCTTGAAGTTAGTACATACATAGGTACTAACACTCTTCCAGCTGGCGGCTCTACTGTTATTGAAGTGACCGTTAAAGCTCCGGATGGCAGTATTGAGACAAGTCAACCTTTTACATTAGAGTTTTCTTCTCAATGTATGTCGGCAGGTAATGCAGTTGTTGATTCTCCGGTTATAACAAATGCGGGTAAAGGTTTTGCAACCTATCGAAGCATTAATTGCGAAGGTACAGATACTGTTACTGTTTCAGCAATTACAGGAGCATCAAGCGTAAATGCTACTGCGGATATCACCATTAATCCTAATGCGGTCGGTGCAATTCAATTCGTCAGTGCGTCACCAAAGGAGCTCGCAATTAAAGTCTCTGGAGGCCTTGATGGTGCAGGTGCTCGTTCAGAAACCGCAAATGTTGCTTTCAAGTTGCTCAATGAGATCGGTCAGCCAGCAAGTTCTGAAAGAGTTTGTTTTGAACTCTCTACTGATGTGGGGGGTATGGTATTAACTCCAGCACCATTAGCAGATGATTTTGTAAATTGTCCTAATTTTCCTAAAGTAGGTGATGCTGAGTATCCTAGCGATATCAGTACTCCTAATAAATATGCAGTAGCTTACACTGATGCTAATGGTGATGTATCTGTTACTGTACGTTCAGGAACAATACCAACACCTGTTAAAGTTTTTGCTCTTTGGCAGGATGCTACAGATCCGGCAAGTCTTATAGTGTCAAATGTGTCTGATAGTTTAACAGTGACAACTGGTTTAGCTGATTACAACAGCTTTTCCTTGTCAGCGACAACGTTAAACGTAGAGGGCTGGAGTCATGATGGAGAGTCATCGACGATTACCATTCGTTCTGCAGATCATTTTAATAATCCTGTTCCAGATGGAACTGTGATCAACTTTAGAACTGAAGGTGGCTCTATCAGCGCCAGCTGTGAAACGGCAGGTCGAACAGGAGCTTGTTCTCTAGATTGGACGAGCCAGAATCCACGCCCATTTGAAGGAACATCTGTTGTTTGTCCTGTTGCTTTTAACGGTTTATTAACACCACCATGTACCGGTAATCAGTTAGCGGGTTATTTAGATGGTTCTACTTCTGTTATAGCAGAGCCTCGACCTGGTCGAGCAACGATAACTGCTTTCGCTATCGGCGAAGAGAGTTTTGTTGATTTGAATGGCAATGGTTTATTTGATATTGGTGAAGATTTCATTGATTTAACTGAAGCCTTTACTGATGATAACGAAGATGGGTTTTATCGTGGCTCATCAGTGCCTTTAGGCGCTGTAAATGAAGAGTTTATTGACTTTAATACCAATGGTAGCTTTGATGGTAAAGATGGTTTTTATACTGGTCTTTTGTGCGCAGCATCTTCAGCATCTAATTGTACTCAAACCGGAGTCAATAACACCCAAGCACAACTTAATGTGTTCAGAAATATGCCGATTGTAATGTCTGGTTCCGTGCCTTACGGTCGTTTAGTTGATATTGATAGCTCGGGAAATATTACCCCTGTAGTCGATATAGATTTAACTGCGGCAACAGGCGTATCCTCAAAAACTGTTTATTTATTCTTGTCTGATATCAATAATAACACTCTTGCCAACGGTACTGAGATTACAACCAGTATTGACAATGGTGCATTATCTACATCTACATCGTCGTACACAATTGGTAACAATACCTCCAACAAACCATTACTGTATGCATTTACTGTAACTCGAGAAGCTAGTCCAAATCAAAAATCAGCTGGATTATTATCTATTACAGTTAAAACCATTTACGGCGATCCGGTTTCATACAGTGTTAATGTCAGAGATGATGGCTAAGGAGTTAGCTTTATTTCTTAATTGATTGATATAAAATAATTAATCAATCACGTGTTTAGTAAATAAAAAATAGGCCATGAACTCGTTCTTGGCCTATTTTTATATTACTAAGGTTTTGATTTTATTTTAATTATTGATTTTTTGAGTGATGGGTTAATTTGTTTTATATCCATAGTTTACTATATTTTGGCTGTCATCAACTAAAGCTGTACAAAATTAGGAACTGTCTAAATAGTAGTAAGTTACTTGTTATCATTGGTTTTAAAAAGGTTTCACTGGATTAAATTTCATACATTAGATACTCAAATAATAAGTCCTTTAGTGAGAAAAATCTCAAACCTCTTTGATGTAATATAGATTAAATAATCTACCAATTTTTTAATATTGTAATATAGAAAACAGATTTATGGATTAGTTCTATATGTTGACTATCGCCCATGGATAATTTATTCGACCTAAATGTTATTTCATCAATAAAATCTTTAGATATTTAGAGCTAATTCAATCGCAAGAGCAAACCGTCACTAATTTTACTTTACTCTACTTCGAGAGTATTTTAGATTATCACAGACTTAGAGTACCCGTCTAAAATGGCATCCATTAAAAAAGGCGCTTTAAGCGCCTTTTTTGTTTTTACTTTTCTATTTAAAATATAACGTTTCTAGGTTGCCGCTTTCATTGCTGCAGTAAATTGAGCAAGTTTTGTCAGTAATGTGACTTCATCATGTTGATGAGCTTCGATAATTTTAACCACGGCAGAACCAGATATCGCGCCTGCGGCACCGGCTTTGATGGCCGCGCGCACTTGCTCTGGTTCGGCAATACCAAAACCTAATAGTGGCGGTGGGGCATTAAATTCGACCAACTGTGCCAGAATATTCTCAATTGGCACACCGGCTTTCGATTCAGTACCCGTAACGCCGGCTCGTGATAATAGATAGGTATAACCTTCACCTTGTGCGCTGACCATTTTTAAGGTGTCAGCATCAGCATTAGGCGGTGCGATAAAGATAGGTGCGATACCATGTGCTTTTGCGGCCAAGCTAAAAGGTTTTGACTCTTCAACTGGCACATCGGCAATCAATACCGAATCTACACCTGCAGCTTGTGCTTTGGCGTAAAACTCATCAATACCATTGGCAAATACTAAATTGGCATACAGTAATAGTCCGATAGGCAGATCAGGATATTGCGCGCGTATTTTAGCGATAATGTCAAAGCAATCGCTTTGTTTAGTTCCAGCGGCTAATGAGCGTAAGTTAGCACCTTGTATTACTGGGCCATCAGCTAATGGATCTGAAAAAGGAAAACCTAATTCAAGTGCATCAGCACCATTATCAACTAAGGTTTGAATGATCTTTAACGATAATTCAGGGCTCGGATCGCCAATGGTGACAAAAGGAACAAACGCACCTTGATTCTGTGCCTTAAGTGCAGCAAATTTTGCTTGATAACGGTTACTCATTGCCGCTCTCCTGTTGTTTTTGTTTCGCTTCTAAAATATCTGCGACAGTGAAAATATCTTTGTCACCACGGCCTGATAAATTAACCACTAAAATGGTCTCTTTAGTCGCTTCTTTTGCCATGCGAACTGCGTAAGCAAGTGCATGCGCTGATTCTAATGCCGGAATGATACCTTCACAGCGAGCGAGGGTTTGGAACATTTCTAACGCTTCATCATCGGTTGCTGATTCATATCGTGCACGACCAATGGCATTTAAATGTGCATGTTGCGGGCCTACCGAGGGAAAATCAAGCCCGGCAGAAACAGAATACGACTCTTCAATTTGACCATCACTGTTTTGCATTAACGGTGATTTCATGCCAAAGAATATACCAGTTTTACCGTGTTTAAGCGGCGCGCCGTGCATCGTAGTATCAAGTCCTTTACCTGCAGGTTCAACACCAATTAATTCAACGGATGGTTCGTCAATAAAGTCGGCAAACATACCAATAGCATTTGAGCCTCCGCCAACACAGGCGATGACAGCGTCAGGTAAACGGCCTTCTTTTTCAAGAATTTGTTTTTTGGTTTCCTCCCCAATAATACGCTGAAATTCGCGCACAATTGTTGGGAACGGATGTGGCCCAGCAGCGGTGCCGAGTAAGTAGTGAGCTTTATCATAACTTGCTGACCAGTCGCGCATGGCTTCGTTACAGGCATCTTTTAGGGTTGATGAACCTGAAGTCACCGGAATCACTTCAGCACCCATTAATTTCATTCGAAACACATTTGGCGATTGACGTTCAATGTCTTTAGCACCCATGTAAACTCGACATTTTAAGCCTAAAAGCGCACAGGCTAGGGCAGTGGCTACGCCATGTTGACCAGCACCTGTTTCTGCGATGATTTCTTTTTTACCCATACGTCTTGCTAACAACGCTTGACCTAACACTTGGTTGGTTTTGTGGGCGCCACCATGGAGTAAGTCTTCACGTTTTAGGTAAATTTTTACCATTGGATTTGGACTTAAATTACGGGTAAGTGTTAGCGCTGTTGGGCGGCCTGCATAGTTTTTCAGCAGGTCGGTAAATTCAGCGATAAAGCTTTCATCTTGTTGCGCGTCAATAAAGGCTGTTTCGAGTTGTTTTAATGCAGGCACTAAAATTTGCGGTACATACATACCACCGTATTCGCCGAAATAAGGGTTAAGCTTGAGCTCGGTCATAAATGTTCCCTTTGAGTAATCGTATATTCATGTTGATTCGTTATTCGTTGTTCGTTGTTCGTTATTCAATGTTAATTGCGGCGTAACTGGGCAAATGCAGCGTTCAGTTTTTGATGGTCTTTATGGCCAGGAGCTGATTCTACTCCTGAATTTAAGTCGACCCCATAAAATCCCTGTTGGCTGGCAAGATAAACATTCTCTGCGGTTAACCCGCCGGCCAAGATGGCGTCTTGTTTATTACCAATATTGGCTTGCCAGTTAAATGTTTTTCCGGTGCCACCAAATTGCTGTGCAGATTTGCTGTCGTACAAATAACGATCGGCCCTGGCAGGTTTTGGACTCACTTCACCGCTCTGACTGTCAATTGCAATGGCTTTCCAAATTTCGGTGCTAAGTTGCTGCTCAGTCAGTAATGTTTTTAACTCTTTAATTTCAAGTTCTGTTTCATCGCCATGTAGTTGCACTGCAAAAAGATCCAGTGTTTTGGCTAAAGCTGCGATATCAGTAACGGCATGATTAACAAACACGCCGACCATGTTTAATCCAATATGACGTTGGTGCATTTGGGCGACTAAGTCACTTGCTTGTGCTGGCGTTACAGCTCTGGGTGATTTAGGATGAAATATTAATCCTCCAAATACCGCACCGGCTTGTGCCACTGCTGCAATATCGTCAATTTGAGTCAAGCCGCAAACTTTATTATTACCATAAATCAATTGTCTACAGGCTAAATCAATATCGTCTTGCGCCATTATTGAGCTACCGACAAGGTAACCGTCAACTAATGGGTTTAAGCGACACACTTGCTGATGATAATAAATCCCTGACTCACTGATCACCACTCTGTCAGCGGGGATTTGCGGTGCTAATAATTCTGTGGTGGCAAGATCGGTACTTAAGTCGCGTAAATTACGGTTATTAATACCAATAATCGGCGCGTTTAGATCAATCGCTCTAACTAATTCTGCTTCGTTACTGACTTCAGTTAAGCAATCTAAGTGATACTTTGCCGCTTCGTTTGCTAATAATCGATATTGTTGATCATCAAGCACTGACAGCATCAGTAAAATGGCATCAGCGCCTTGGTGAGCCGCTAATTTCACTTGGTAAGGGTCGACAAAGAAGTCTTTACAAATAATCGGCTGAGTCACTCTAGCGCGCACTTTAGGAATGTAGTCCATGTCACCTTGGAAAAATTCTTCGTCGGTTAACACTGAGATGCCTGCAGCATATCGAGTATAAATATCAGCAATAGCTTCTACATCAAAGTCGGCGCGGATCAGTCCTTTTGAAGGGCTGGCTTTTTTACATTCAAAAATAAACTGAGCATTCGGCGCTTTCAACGCATCAAATAAGCTACGATCTGATATTTTAGGTTGTAAGCTAGCTTCGGGGAAACGCAATTTAAGTGCGCTAATATGCGCGACTTTAGTTGCAACGATGCGGGTTAATACATTACTTTCTGGCTTACTCATGGTGTTCTCCTGCTTGGCTCACGGCAGCTAAATCGGTTAATAAGGTGAAGGCAGCGCCACTGGCAAGGGTTGCTAATGCTAGCTGTGTACCGGCTTGAACTGAGTCGCACACACCACTGATATACAAAGCACAACCTGCGTTAATGGCCACAGCATCTCGGTGAGCAGGGAGGCCATTACCTTGTAAAATAGCTTGCGTTATGAGGGCATTGTCTGCCGGTTCGCCGCCGGTGAGTTGCTCGATACTTGCGCGCTTAACCCCTAGATCTTCAGGGCTAAGTTGGTAAGTACGCACCACACCGTCTTTTAGTTCTGCCACATAGGTATTGTCATGCAATGCCACTTCATCTAAACCACTACCATGTACCACCATGGCGCGTTTTACCCCCAAAGCATGGAGCACATGTGCGATAGGCTCGATCAGTTCAAGTGTGTAAACACCTAGAAGCATAAATTCTGGGCTTGCAGGGTTTATTAACGGTCCTAGCACATTAAAAATGGTCCGGGTTTTTAACGCTTGTCTAACCGGCACAGCATGTTTTACTCCGCCATGGTAATGCGGCGCAAATAAGAAACATAAGCCCAGTTTATCTAAACACTGGCTTGCGGCATCTGGTGTCATGGTGAGTGCAATACCGCAATGGGATAATAAGTCAGATGAACCAGATTTACTCGATACACTGCGATTACCATGTTTTGCGACTTTAGCGCCAGCTGCAGCGGCAACAAAAGCAGCTGTAGTGGAAATATTGATGGTGTTATGTCCATCACCACCGGTACCGACAATATCAACAATACCGCTTTGCTTTGAGGCATCACTGCGTGGGAAGGGTTTAGCGGCTTGTCGTAATGCATCTGCCGCTCCGGCTATTTCATCAATGGTTTCGCCACGCATTTTTAGCGCCACTAACATCCCCGCCATGGTGGCAGGTTGCATATCCCCTTGAATAATCGCGCTAAAAACTTGTGTCATTTGTTCACGAGTTAACGCGGTACCTTGATAAAGGCGGTCGAATAAAGCTTGCAGATTATCCATTATTCTCCTCCAGTAAAGGCGTGGTCTTGGGTTAAATACGCTAATGTTTGCGTCAGTAGTTGGCTACCTAAGGTGGTTAAAATCGATTCTGGATGAAACTGAAAGCCTATTGCTTGATGTTGTGGATGCAATATTGCCATCGGCATATCATCGGTAGTGGCAATGATTTCTAAGCAGTCAGGCACCTTTGTCGCCACCAAACTGTGGTAACGAGCCACTGGTAATGGTGAGGGCAAATTGGCAAATACGCCTTGACCATTATGGAAGGTGGGGCTGGCTTTACCGTGAACCACAAATGGTGCTCGTTCTACTTTACCGCCATAATATTCGACCATAGCTTGATGACCTAAACAAATGCCCAACATTGGAACTTTGCCGGCTACTTTACCAATCAGTTCCATCATGCAGCCCGCTTCATGAGGGGCCCCTGGGCCTGGTGATAATACCAAGGCTGCTTTTGAGGTTTCATTAATAAGCTTTTGTGCAACATAATCGGCGCTGACATCATTACGGTAAATGATGACTTCACAACCAAGGCTGCGGAATTGATCGACTAAGTTGTAGGTGAATGAGTCAAAGTTATCCAGTAAGTACAGTTTCATGCGGTTAGTCGCTTGGTTACTGGCTTGTGTGGTTGCAGTGCTCATAGGCCACCTCCCATCTTTATTGCTGAGATAACCGCTTGGGCTTTTTGACGAGTTTCATCGGCTTCGGCTTGTGGGTCTGAATCAAATACCACGCCAGCACCTGCTTGTATATGAGCAACCCCATTTTTAACAAAGGCTGAACGGATAACAATGCAGGTATCCATGTCGCCAAGACCATTGAGGTAACCTACAGCGCCACCATAACTGCCGCGACGAGCTTGCTCTGCTTGGCGAACTAATTGCGATGCACGTACTTTTGGCGCGCCCACTAAAGTTCCCATGTTCATGCAGGCTTGATAAGCGTGCAGGGCATCTAAATCTGAGCGTAATTGACCAGTGACGCGACTGACTAAATGCATCACGTGTGAATAACGATCAACTTTTAACAATTCGGCCACTTTACGGCTACCGCTTTGGCTGATGCGAGCAATGTCATTGCGGGCTAAATCGACTAGCATTAAATGTTCAGACAATTCTTTCTTATCCAAACGCAGCTCGAGCTCTATACGACTGTCTAGGTCAAAATCAATCTCACCTTGGGCGTTTTTACCGCGCTTTCGGGTGCCAGCAATGGGATACACTTCAACTTGGTTACTGGCCGCATCGTATTTCAGGGCACTTTCTGGCGATGCGCCAAATAAGGTGAAATCAGGACCTCTGAAATAGAACATATACGGACTAGGATTGGTTAAGCGCAAAGCTCGATACGCCCCTAGGGTATTTGGACAAGGTAGACTGAAACAACGTGATGGCACCACTTGGAAAATATCACCGGCGACAATGTGTTCTTTTAAATCAATCACGGTCTGCTTAAATTGCTCGTCGGTGATGTTAACTTCTTCGTCGGTTGTCACTGGCGTTAATTGAGCAATATCGCCTAGTTCAGCGCATTGTTCGGTAACGTGTTGCAGTTGCAAGGCTAATTGCTCTGCAATGATGTTATCTTGACCGAATTGGTGGCTGACAATCTCAGCTTGCTGAGTTTGATGGTCAATTAAAACAAGTGTCTCAGCTAGATAAAATAAATAGTCAGGGCAATCATTATGCGCATTGGGCGCAGCAGGGAGTGGCTCGACGGTATCAATTAAGTCATATGCTAATACACCACCTAAAAATAAATCTTCAAATTTAAGCGGATTATTGGTTTGAATGTGCTTGATAAACATTCTTAAGCCATCAAGAGGCGATGTTGACTTTAACCGTGCATCTTCATCTTGTAACTCGGTGGCTTTTTTCAGCGTCACGATGAGAGTATCATTATCTCGTTGTTGCTGTGCATCACTGAAGAAGTTCGCTATTGGCGCTAACAGCGCGGCACCATTTTGAGTTAATGCGCTAAAGCTAAGCTGATAACCGTCGCAACGAATCATCATTGCCGCATGGGTGAGGACGATACTTTTTAAATGGTCTTTACTTTCGACCTCCGCAGACTCTAACAGCATGGTATGCGGCGCGTTATTAGTCACTTGCTGATACAGTTTTAGCGGATCTGTATGGTAGGTTAGTGCCTGCTTTTGCGTGGTAACCTGAGCGAGTTGATTTGGTGTAGTCACTGTTGTCGTCACTATGTCGCCGCTCCTTGTATCATGTTTATTTATCATCTATTGGCCTCTAATATTGTGTAACCCGAGTGACTAATTTTGCATGGGCCAGATAACAAGAAAGCCCACATTTCTGCGGGCTTTTTGGTAAAATCTTGTCTCTTAAAAATGAGCACAACGCTTCACACCACCCGTTAATTTGGGAAGTGCCACCACCAAGTAATGTGTAATGAAGCTAAAGAATGTGTCATTGTTAATCGCTATGTTATGTCTTTGTTTAATGCCTATAGGAAAACCCAGCTGGAGAGTAATGTCAATTGAATATTTCTCAAAAGCCATTAAAAAATGACAACCAGGATAACGAGAGGCTAATTATTGAGCGCTTTAGGTGGCTTGTGTATAAATAATTCATCAATTGCCATCATTTATTCATAAATCCAAGCAGTATTTTTATCGCTACTCTTGTACAATAAGCACATGATTACAGAGACTCTCCTGGCCGATCTTCATAGCCACACGACCGCATCAGACGGTCAATTAACACCAACCGAATTATTAACTCGCGCTATTGAAAAAGGCGTCGAGATGTTTGCTATTACTGACCACGACACAGTCGGAGGGTTAGCAGAAGCGCATCTTGCCAATCAAGCGCATGCCACACCATTAGTGTTAATTAATGGTTGTGAGATTTCAACGCGTTGGAACAGTTTTGATATTCATATTGTCGGTTTAAACTTAGATATCGGCCATATTGGATTATTAGACTTCTTAACTCACCAACGCCAATTGCGTGAAGTGCGTGCCCAAGAAATTGGCGAGCGTTTAGCTAAGGCCGGGATTGAAGGCGCTTATGACGGCGCAAAAGCAATTGCTGGCGACGCCGCACTGAGTCGTGGCCATTATGCAAGATGGTTAGCTGATAATGGTCATGCGACAGATATGCCTAGCGTGTTCAAACGTTACTTAGCGCGCGGAAAAACCGGTTATGTGCCTAATAATTGGGGCGACATGGCCAATGCGATAGACCACATTCATCAAGCGGGTGGCGTTGCAGTCTTGGCTCACCCTAGTGGTTACAAATTATCGGCCAAATGGCTTAAGCGCTTAGTACGTGAATTTGCAGAGGCCGGTGGCGATGCAATGGAAGTTATTCTAGGCCAGCAAACATTGGATGATCGTAATAATCTTATCGCATTAAGTAAGCAAAATAACCTACTTGCTTCTGTGGGGAGCGATTTCCACTTCCCCAGTAATTGGATCGAGCTAGGTAAAAACTTATTCCAACCTCAAGGTGTGGAATGGGTTTGGCAATCACAACATTGGACGGAAAGAGCATGAGTCAATTTTGGTATATTCATGATGAAAACCCACAAGCAAGGTTAATAAACCAAGCGGTGGCGATTCTTAAACAAGGTGGAGTCATTGTTTACCCAACAGACTCTGGTTATGCATTAGGCTGTATGATTGGCGAAAAAAATGCCATGACGCGCATGGCGCGTATTCGCCAGATAGAAAACGACACCAATTTTTCATTAATGTGTCGTGACTTATCTGAACTGGCTAATTTTGCCCGGGTTGATAATCAAGCATATCGTTTATTAAAAAGCTGTATGCCTGGGCCATATACGTTTATTTTCAAAGCCACTAAAGAAGTGCCGCGCCGGTTACAATGCGATAAAAAACGCACCATAGGTATCCGCGTGCCGAATAATGTAATTGCATTGGCGTTACTTGAAGCATTGGGTGAGCCGATGATGACCACCAGTTTGGTTATGCCAAATGAGCAATTTGCTGAGTCAGACCCTGAGCATATTCGCGACATTCTCGATCACCTAGTCGAAGGTATTATTCATGGCGGCTATTTGCCTGAAAATCAAACGACTGTGATTGATATGTCTGAAGATGAGATGGTGATATTACGTCATGGTGCTGGCGATACCAGTGCATTTGAATAACCACAGGTGACCATGGTTGATGAACCGTCAAGGATAAATATGCAAGGTAGCCAGCAGAGCCTGCCATTGGCAGTGGTTCGTGGCCAAGTACTTGATAGCATGCCACTAGACTTGTTTATTCCGCCTGAGGCCTTAGAAGTGTTTCTTGAAACCTTCGAGGGCCCGCTGGATTTATTGCTGTATCTCATTCGCAAACAAAAATTGGATGTGGTTGATTTACCCATTCAACAAATTACCCAGCAATATTTACTCTATATTGAGATCCTGACTGAAGCGCGGATTGAGCTGGCGGCTGATTATTTAGTGATGGCCGCAACCTTAGCTGAAATTAAGTCACGTTTGCTTTTGCCTAAAATGGCCAGTGAAAATGATGAGGAAGAAGACCCTCGCGTGGTACTGATCCGGCAATTAAAAGCCTATGAAGTGATAAAGCAAGCTGCTGCAGATATCGATGCATTACCACGGATTGAGCGAGATGTATTACAAGCATCGGTGAGTGCAGCTCCAGACATTAAACCTGTCACTGTGCCACCTGAAGTGTCGCTGGTGGATATTGCCCGCGCGTTTGGTGAAGTGCTGAAACGCATTGATGCCAATGAAGATCATCATGTTAAGCGCGAACAGTTATCAACCCGCGAGCGTATGAGCCAAATTTTAGCCAGGTTATCCAGTACCGAATTCATTGGTTTTGAGTGTTTGTTTGATGTCAGTGAAGGCCGAGCCGGTGTGGTCGTGAGCTTTTTGGCACTTATGGAGCTGGTTAAAGAGTTACTGGTTGAATTAGTACAAAATGAACCTTTCTCGCCCATTTATGTAAAAGCCTATTAATCAAGCTCAACGCTGTGAGCAAAACACATGACAAGTTTGACATAACGGACTTAACACAACGCAAATATTAACGATTTATCCCTCTCTTTTATCCAAAGTTGAGGTTAACGATATTCGAAGAGATCCATGAAGCCAATTAATCCTACACAGCTAAAGCAACTTATCGAAGCCAGTTTATTTGTCTTAGCTAAGCCATTGTCAGTTAACGCTATCAAAGAAACTGTGTTGGCTGACTTTAGTGTGTCGCGCTCGCGCATTCAGGAAGTGCTTGATGAATTACAACTAGATTATCAAGAACGTGGAGTGCAACTAGTGAAAGTTGCCAGTGGTTATCGCTTCCAAACTCAGGAGATGCTCAGTCCTTACCTGCAACCGCTATGGCAAGAGAAATCTCCTAAGTATTCACGTGCAACCCTGGAGACCTTAGCGGTTATTGCTTATCGACAACCGGTAACACGTGGCGATATTGAATACATCAGAGGCGTGGCTATTAGCAGCCATATCATAAAAAGCTTAGTCGATCGCCAGTGGATTAAAGTAGTGGGCCATAAAGAGGTACCTGGTAGGCCTGCGTTATTTGCCACCAGCAGTGTATTTCTCGATTACTTTAATCTTACCAAGCTAGCCGACTTGCCAGCCTTAACTGATGCCGACTCTTTACATGCTTTATTTGAAAAAGCTCAGCTAGGCATGGACAATCAATCTGAGCTTGAAACCGTCGTTGATCCAGATAACGATGACGTCGTTGCCCTTGATGAGGTATCTGAGCCAGATGGAGCTATTAAGTTTGATGAACAAGATGGCGCGGTTAACAATGACATTGATCCTGACAATCAAAACGATAATAACCCTTCGCATCAGCCACATCATTAATTAAGCATGTCATATTAACCCTTATCGGTAACATCTTGGTGCACCCTCTAGCGCTATTCGTTTTCCTCATCAATATCTAAGAGTTGGTCCAGTCGCTTTATCACATCCACACTTTTACATGTGTCGACGGCGATTGATAATGGCCACTTTGAGGCAGATTGGCTAACATGTAATCGATAAAGCGTTGGCTGGCAAGACTTAAAAAACGCCTCGAAGGGTAAACTAAAAAGACTACCGCCATATAAGGTGGGAGTTCATCAAACAAACGCACCAATTTGCCATGTTTAAAATCCTCCTGACAAATTCGCAAAGGTAAATAACCTATGCCGCGGCCAGAAAGCGTTGCTTCATAAGCGAGTTGGATACTATTGGTACACAAATTACCTTTCACCGCTTGCATCGCATCATTTGCCAAAGGCACTTCGCTGAAGGTTTTACCATTAGGGAAGCGAAATAAAATCGAATTATATTGCTCTATGTCCTCTGGTGAATGCGGTGTTCCGGCGTTAGCCAGATATTGTGGACTGGCAACAAAATATAACTCTTCGCGAATAATCGGTTTTGCCACCATGTCTATTTCGCTAAACGTTTCTTGGACCATAAATGCAATATCGATATTGTGTCTGACCATATCGAGGGGTTCTGTGCTGCTAATAATTTCAACTGACAGCTTTGGATTTGCGTCCATAAAATTAAAAATTTTGCTGACAATGTCCATCATCTCTGGGATAGGGAAGATTAATATCCGCAGATGGCCATTGAGTTCAGCTTTGTTATCGGTGATTTCATCTAATGTCTGTGCTAAATCAGCTAGCATAGTTAAGGTTTTTTGGTAGAAATGACTGCCTGCGGAGGTGAGGGTGATGGCGCGGCTTTGACGGTGAAACAGCTTTAAATTTAATGACTCCTCTAACGATTGCAAGCGTCTACTGACGGTTGACTTAGGCAAATTCAATAAGTTAGCCGCTTCAAGAATGCTGCCGGTTTCGACGATGCGGTGGAATAATGCAATGTCTTCAGTTTTCATATTGTTTGCTCTAATAATGCTTGATAAGTCAAACTCAAATAATGGGATTGATATTCCCAAATAAACCCATTTATTGCAACTATAATTCAGCGTATTGTTCGAACCAATTGTAAATTAACTGTCATCTCAAAAAGAGATGATGATGTTGTCATTACGTCAGTTTAAATCTCTGTTACCAAGGAACATAATCGATGAAATATCGCTCAACATTGCCGTTGGCATTGCTTATTTCTACTATTCTAGCTGGTTGTACGCCTGTCGAAAGCGCCGTACAAGAAGAGCTTGTACGCCCCGTTAAATTGTTTGAGGTCGCGCAATCTTCAGGCAATACTATTCGCCAATTTCCTGCCAGAGTTGAAGCCAACAGTCGAGCACAATTATCATTTCGGATTTCAGGTCAGCTTGTCAGACTGGATCTTGTGGAAGGGCAGCAGGTTAAACAAGGTTTTTTACTGGCTCAATTAGACGATCGCGATGCGCGTAATAATTTAATGACGCGTGAAGCTGAGTACGATTTGTTGCTGGCCGATTTTAGCCGTAATCAAACGCTACTCGATCGTAAACTGATTTCCCAAGCACTATTTGACAGCAGTAAAGCCCAACTTAAGTCGGCTAAAGCAGCGCTAGCAGCAGCCAATGACCAAGTGAGTTATACCCGTTTAGAAGCACCATTCAATGGCACCATTGCTAAGCGACTAGTGGATAATCACCAAATTGTTCAGGCAAACCAAGGGGTAATGACCCTGCAAAATAATCATTTGCTTGATGTCACTATTCAAGTGCCTGAAGCTATGGCAGCAGTCTTAACTCAAGATATTGCCAATGGCTTAGCGGCAAAAGTACGTTTTAGCGCAGTAGAGGGCATGTCGTTTGATGCCAAATTTAAAGAATACTCAACCCAAGTGACGCCGGGCACCCAAGCCTATGAAGTGGTGTTTTCATTACCACAACCTGACAATGTGCAATTACTGCCAGGCATGAGTGCTGAATTAACCTTAGCTACGCTCAACGAATCACCACAAGGCTTTACTGCGATTGTGCCTATTTCTGCTGTAGACAAACAAGATCAAACAGGTGAGGTGACAGTATGGCGCTATCAGCCAGATAGCGGTGACATTAATCCGGTGAAAGTGACGCTTGGTCGCGTAAGCACAGATGGTGTTGAAGTGTTGAGTGGTTTGCAAAAAGGCGACGTTATTGTTGCTGCTGGATTGTCGCAATTATCTGCAGGCATGAAAGTGAAGCCATTACGCTGGCAACGGGGAGTGTAGTTGATGAATGTTGCTGAATATTCCATTAATCATAAAGTGATTAGCTGGATGTTTGTATTTTTACTGCTTATTGGTGGCAGTGTGGCTTTTACGGGACTAGGACAATTAGAGTTTCCAGAATTTACCATTAAACAAGTGCTAGTGATCACCGCCTATCCTGGTGCATCGCCTGAGCAAGTGGAAGAAGAAGTGACCTTGCCGCTTGAAGATGCGTTGCAGCAGCTTGATGGCATTAAACACATCACTTCTATCAACAGTGCTGGGTTATCACAAATTCAGGTTGAGATTAAAGACAATTATGACAAACATCGCTTACCCCAAGTGTGGGATGAGGTGCGTCGAAAAGTAAATGACACCACAGGGGGCTTACCACCTGGTACCGCTAAGCCACAAGTGATTGATGACTTTGGTGATGTATACGGTATTTTATTGAACTTGTCAGGCAACGATTTTAGTAACCGAGAACTGAGCAACTATTCCGACTATTTACGCCGTGAGTTGGTGCTTGTTCCCGGGGTAAAAAAAGTCTCTGTTGTAGGTGATGTGACAGAGCAAGTGGTGATTGAGATTTCACAGCAGAAACTGTCAGCGCTTGGTTTAGATCAAAGTTACATCTATGGATTAGTGAACAATCAAAACGTGGTGTCTAATGCTGGCAGCATTGTGATTGGTGATAATCGTATCCGTTTACATCCCACTGGTGAGTTTAGTTCTGTAGAGGAGTTGTCTCGTTTAGTCGTCAGTTCACCGGGCAGTACTGAACTTATTTACCTTGGAGATATTGCCAATATTGAAAAAGACTATGACGAGACCCCTAATGTGCTTTATCACAATAGTGGTGAGGCGGCATTATCGTTAGGTATTGCGTTTTCAGGCGGCGTAAACGTTGTTGATGTGGGCAAGCGTGTGAGCGAGCGTTTAGTTGAACTTGAATCGCAACGGCCGTTAGGGATGAGCCTTGATACGGTTTATAACCAAAGCTCTGCGGTTGATCATACCGTACAAGGTTTTTTGATTAACCTTTTAGAGTCGATTGCGATTGTCATCGCAGTATTATTATTATTTATGGGCCTGCGTTCTGGACTATTGATGGGCCTAATTCTGCTGTTAACTATTTTAGGTACTTTCATTGTAATGAAGGTATTGGACATTGAATTGCAGTTGATATCTCTGGGGGCGCTGATCATTGCCTTAGGTATGTTAGTCGACAACGCGATTGTGGTCACCGAAGGTATTTTGATTGGCTTACAGCGTGGTAAAACTCGTCTTGAAGCAGCCAAGCAAGTGGTATCGCAAACTCAGTGGCCATTATTAGGCGCAACTGTGATTGCCATCATTGCCTTTGCGCCAATTGGTTTGTCACAAAATGCGGCCGGTGAATTTTGTCGTTCATTGTTTCAAGTGTTAATGATTTCTTTGTTTATTAGTTGGATTACAGCAATCACCTTAACGCCATTTTTCTGTAATTTGTTATTCAAAGAGGCTTCACCACAAGCTGAACAGGTAGACCCTTATAAAGGCTGGTTGTTTACCACGTATCGTCGTTTTCTGTATTTTGTATTACGTTTTCGTCTAGTGACATTATCAGTGGTGTTGGCGATGTTAGTCACCGCAGTGATAGGCTTTGGTCACATTAAGAACGTGTTTTTTCCCGCATCAAATACGCCAATATTTTTTGTTGATGTATGGATGCCAGAAGGGACAGACATTAAAGCCACGGAACGATTTACTGGCGAAATAGAGAAAAAGCTACTGCAAGAAAGTGAGCTTAATGACAGCGGGTTAGTGCACCTGACATCTGTCATCGGTCAGGGTGCCCAGCGTTTTGTGTTACCTTATCAGCCTGAAAAAGGCTATCCAGCCTTTGCTCAGCTTATCGTAGAAATGCGCGATCTAGCAGCCGTTAAGGCTTATATGCCCCAAGTTGAACAGTTGTTAAATAGCCATTTTCCCCAAGCACAATACCGTTTAAAAAATATGGAGAATGGTCCATCACCAGCGGCGAAAATTGAGGCGCGTTTCTATGGCGAAGATCCTCAAGTGCTGCGCAGTTTAGCCGCGCAAGCGGAAAGTATTTTTAGAAACGAACCGACAATGGACGGTGTTCGCCACAATTGGCGCAACCAAGTGCCACTCATCCGTCCACAATTACAAAATGCTCAAGCACGTGAAACCGGCATCAGTAAGCAAGACTTAGATAATGCCTTATTGGTTAACTTTAGCGGTAAACAAATTGGTTTGTACCGTGAAACCAGCCATCTATTACCGATTGTTGCTCGTGCACCAGCAGCAGAACGGCTTCAAGCGGATAGTTTATGGAAGATGCAAATCTGGAGTACAGAGAACAATACCTTTGTCCCAGCAACGCAAGTCGTCAGTGAGTTCAGCACTGAATGGGAAAACCCTTTGGTGATGCGCCGTGATCGTATTCGTATGTTGGCTGTCTTGGCAGATCCTAAATTGGGCTCTAACGAAACTGCAGACTCAGTGCACAAAAAAGTTAGACATAAAATAGAGGCGATTAAACTGCCTTCCGGTTATCGCTTGGAGTGGGGCGGGGAGTTTGAATCGGCAGGCGAAGCGCAAACAGCTGTTTTTAGCTCAATTCCCATGGGTTATTTAGCGATGTTTTTAATCACAGTGTTTCTGTTTAACTCTGTACGACAACCCTTGGTCATTTGGTTTACGGTACCGTTGGCGGTTATTGGTGTATCTGCAGGGTTGTTGATATTTGATGCTCCGTTTAGCTTTATGGCATTACTTGGATTGTTGAGCCTGTCTGGGATGGTGATCAAAAACGGCATAGTGTTGGTTGATCAAATCAATCTTGAACTTGAAGAGGGGAAAGAGGCTGGATTTGCACTGGTTGATTCGTGTGTGAGTCGTGTTCGCCCTGTTATGATGGCTGCGATTACCACCATGTTGGGTATGATCCCTTTAATTAGTGATGCTTTTTTTGGTTCTATGGCGATTACCATCATCTTTGGTTTAGGTTTTGCTTCACTATTAACTTTAGTGGTGTTGCCCGTTATGTATAGCCTAGTGTTTAACCTTAATGTGACTCGCTGATCGATCAATAATGCTATTTGATTGATTAAGGCTGCTGATGCAATAGTGCCAGCAGCCTTTTTGAAGGCATTAATCTATCATTAGCGACGTTGTACAGCAGGCTGCTTAATGTATTTCTGTTATCAACAATGGCTGACTCAAAATCGGTCAGCTTTTACGCCTCCATTGGTCTTGTTCGCAAACCAATCGCCAGCTTGATATTGATGACATAGCATAGATTGATTTTGCTGCGTTTCAGTTATCTCTTATCCTTAGTTGAATGTAACTGTGGTATTTTTTGCTCACCAGCCCCATTCAGCGTATAATCTACGCACTTTTCTAATTGTATGCGCCATAGGCGGGTACAATCCTAAAAAGACAATAAAACAAGAGTAATTAACCTTTTGTTTTTTATAAAACTTCTTTAAAGAGTCCCGCTAATGAGTGAAAAATTGCAGAAAGTCTTGGCCCGTGCAGGCCATGGCTCCCGTCGTGAGATGGAGGCATGGATTGCTGCAGGCCGAGTTAGTGTTGACGGTGAAATTTCTGGTTTAGGTGATCGTGTTGAGGCTGATGCCAAAATACGTATTGATGGCCGTGCCGTCTCATTAAAATCAGCTGACGACATTATTTGTCGTGTACTGGCATACCATAAACCTGAAGGTGAAATTTGCTCGCGCAAAGATCCTGAAGGTCGTACTACCGTGTTCGAACGTTTACCTAAAGTGCGTGATGCTCGTTGGGTTGCGGTAGGGCGTTTAGATATTAATACTTCAGGGTTACTATTATTTACCTGTGATGGTGAATTAGCTAATCGTTTAATGCATCCGTCTAATGAAGTAGAGCGTGAATACGCTGTGCGTACTTTTGGTGAAGTGCCAGAGGCTGCAGTGCAGCGTTTACGTACCGGTGTGACCTTAGAAGATGGCCCAGCCCAGTTTGATACCATCAAAGCTGCGGGCGGCGAAGGCATCAATCAATGGTGGCATGTTACCCTTCGCGAAGGACGTAATCGTGAAGTGCGTCGTTTGTGGGAGTCTCAAGACGTACAAGTTAGCCGTTTAATCCGCGTGCGTTATGGTCAAGTTGAATTGCCAAAAACATTGCCTCGTGGTGGCTGGATTGAACTGCCAATTGACCAAGTGAACTACTTACGTCAACTTGCTGGTTTAGAACCTGAGACACGTTCAATTTTAGGCTCGGACAAACACAGTGTTGCCCGTTCTAAAGTGAAAAGTGCTAAAATTCGCCGTGCAGTTCATAAGCATAAAGTGGTGGGTAATCACGGCAAACCAACGCGTCAGCGTAGCTAATACATCAGTTTTGCTTTGTTTATAGGAGGTCGCGAAAGCGGCCTTTTTTGTTAATTTTTATTGATAAAAATTATATATTGCTCACCTACTTGTCAAAAGTTTTTTCTCAGATATGATTCTCAAAATTTACGGCCTATTGAGCTGTTATTCGACAATTTATGCGCTGCGGCGTTAATACTAATGATTAGGAATGTATGAAAAAAGTATTGGTTGGTTTATTGGTCTTGTTACTAGTAGCTTGCGCATCTGCACCGAGTTGGCAAGGTATGTCTGAGCGTGAGATCAGTCAATGGAAAGCGATAGGGTTTGATTCAACCCAAGCGCAAAATTGGCGTGTCAGAGGCTTTGGACCTGCAGAATCTGATGGTTGGATAAAAGCAAACTTCACGTTAGATACGGCAACGACTTGGGCCAAAGAAGCCTTTAATGTTGAAGAAGCTCAAGTGTGGAGTGAAGCCGGTTTTGAGATTGAAGAAGCGGTAACTAATCGCAGTAAAGGCTTAACACCAGTAAGAGCAAATTAATTATTTATTGTGCTAAGCACTTTGTTTTGTTGGATTTTACATCGGATTGACGTTTTTTAAAGCGTTCAGTTTGATGTAATGAAAATTTTAGTTGCTTGGCTCAAAAAAATCAGTAAAGTGTGCCCCAAGTTAAGCCGGACGCGAAAGCAGCTTGGTTTACCTTACGTAATAACAAATTAAGTGAGTTGATATTTTTATCAAAACACGCTCAGTTTGCCCGAGTGGTGGAATCGGTAGACACAAGGGATTTAAAATCCCTCGCTGAATAAGCGTGCCAGTTCAAGTCTGGCCTCGGGTACCATTATAATCTCTAGTAATAGAGAGTGGTGTAAAAAAGCCTCAACTTATGTTGGGGCTTTTTTACGTCTGTAATTTGGTAGTTAAGGGTAACAAACGCAAAAGAAGGTGAGGGCGATAAGAGCGAACGAGCCTAGATGCTAGGGCGGACTTCATCCTACTAGTCCGCTACGCGGCTATAAGAGCGTTTGAGGTCTGAATATTACAGAGTTATAGCCTATAGCTGCTAAACACTCTAGTACTTAGACTTATAAGGTTTTAACGCTGACTTCAGTGGTATTTGCATTCAACAGCCTGCATATCGCCCTTTAGCTACTTCAGTTATAGCCTCTAGCTTCGAAGCGTTCTAGCACCTCGGCTTTTAATCTCTAGTGCCTCAGTTAATTGTTGATTAGCGCTTTTAATGTTGGCGACGCTTTAAAGCTGGGTTGATTAAATCCGTCAATCTCTATGGCTGCACCCGTTTGTGGATTACGGCCTACTCTAGGTAAGTAAAAACGCAATTCAAACGTGCCAAATTGTGGAATGTAGATTTTCTCACCTTCAGCTAAACCTTGATGAATAATGGCTAGGATCTGTTCAAGTTGTTGCTTTGTTTGAGCTTGAGGTTGGTCCATTTTATTGGCCATTGATTGGATGAGTTGCTTTTTATTCATGACAGTCTCTATAACTTAAGTACTTCAAAACCCTCTTATAACAATTCAATATCGACCTTCCTAGTTGTGTATTCATAAATTAATGTTAAGTGGTTACTTTTTATATTTACGATTAACTTTTATACACAGAGGTAATATTTTAGTATTCACTTTTGTTGCTTAAATGTTTCGTTCATTCAAAGCGCGTTATTATTTGCCATAATGACTATACCCATTTCACTTATGTCATAAACATGACAGTATCGTGGGGTGTCGCTAATGGGGAAGAGTATGTTCAGTAAACATAAACTGTCTATAAATGTGAGCATAGTAGCCATATTGCTTTGGAGTATATCGTCATTTGTTTTGGCCGATACTGATGATATATATCCTAACTTAACTCAAAATCTGCAATTACAGTATTTGGCTGAACCTAATGCGCAGCGAGCACACTATTTAGCAATATTACAATCAGAGTCAGCTGCAAAGTCATTAGAATATATCGATCTCATTCAGCAAAGTGTTGCCACTTTTTGGCGTAATAAAAAGGTGCCTATCGCATTTGATGCAATCGAGAGTTCGGCCTCGTTGCTTGAAAAAAATATCGCACTGGAACCTGCCGTCGATGATTACCTGAGCGTCATAAATGCGCTACGCAAGTTAATGTGGTTATCGCAAACTCAAGATTGGCAAGCTATCACAGTTGATGCCTTGCTTCGCCCTGGCGATAGCGATCCCAATATTAAGTTAATCAACCAACGTTTGTGGCTATTAGGTGATGCCAGCGAATTACTTGCTGATGAAGTTGTGTATCAACCCGCGTCAGCGGAAAGTGTTAAACGTTTTCAGTCTCGCCATGGGCTAAAACCTGACGCCGTGATTGGTCCAAAGACCTTATTTTGGTTAAATCAAACTCCGCTTCAACTGGCTTCTTTATTAGCAAAGAGCTTTGTTGAAAAAACAGCATATTTAAGTCAATTGCCTCAACCTTATTTGTTAATTAATATTCCTGCTTTTCAAATGGTATTGGTGGATGATAATCAGGTCGTATTGTCATCGAAAGTTATCGTGGGTAAACCGTACCGGCCGACTCCGCTGATGACAGGGCAAATTTCAAATATCATCATCAATCCTACTTGGACGGTACCTCGACAGATTTTACGCCAAGATATTTTGCCGCAAATAAGGCACTATGGTGACTATTTTGCCGACAAGCATTTTGATGTGTTTGATTATGAAGGTAATATAGTTAATAAAACTGCGGAGCAATGGCAGCAAGCAGCAATAGGGCGCTTTCCTTATCGAGTCGTGCAGCGTCCTGGAGGTGATAATGCTTTAGGCCGATATAAATTCCATTTCAATAATGATCAAAGTATCTATTTGCATGACACCCCCAATCGAACGCTATTTTCAAAATCACAAAGAGATTTATCATCAGGTTGTGTCCGCATTGAAAAGGTACAGCAATTAGCCGACTGGTTTGTCAACCATTTGGTTATCGATAAACGAACCTGGAATCGCTTACAGTCTAATTATACTCAAACCCAATGGTTTGCCTTATCTGCATCTTTACCCGTGCACATGGTCTATTGGCGTGCTTGGGTGGATGAGCAATATGTTATTCAGTATCGTGATGACATTTATCAGTTAACTCCAAAGGCAGCGGTCAATTTATTAAGCCATCAAGGCGCCAGCAAAGATATTGTGCAGGCATTATCAGTTAATTAAGTAAAGTTAATGGCTGCTCACTTTGCTGCTAAGCACTTGAGCAATATCACACTCTTATATTACCGTGCGTGTTTTTAATCTCACGCAACAGCGCCAGACTTGCATTTATGAGCATTAATGGTTAATTTATTCGCCAGTTGGATAAAAAAACAACAACTTATCCGATCGTGTTGTGAAGATTAAATCATGCCTCAAAGGCTGATAAGTCCTGAATTTAGATAATTAAAGTGGTGTATAAATGACAATTGAGTGTCTAACTCGTCGGCAGGTATTATTAGGCTTAAGCGGTGCCGCAGTGGTGACTCTGTTACCTAATACCGCCCAAGCAAGTCGTGCAACTATTGGGGTTAAAGATTTACGTTTTTATAATCTACATACCGGTGAAAGAAGTCAGGGAAGCTTTTGGGTTGATGGTCAATATCAATCAGCGACACTGACTGAATTTGATCATGTATTACGTGATCATCGTCAAAATGTAGCCGCACCAATTGATAAACGATTATTTGAATATTTGTATAAATTGCAGGCTACGTTAGATAATCAAGATGAAATCCATGTTATCTCCGCTTATCGTTCACCGAAAACGAACCAAATGCTCGCATCTCGTAGTAATGGCGTAGCGAAGAAAAGTTATCACATGAAAGGCATGGCAATGGATATTGCTTTACCTGGGGTAAAAACCAAACATTTGCGTGATGCCGCCGAGTCTCTTAAGCTGGGCGGTGTTGGGTTTTATCCTCGCGATGGCTTTGTACACATTGATTGTGGTCCAGTGAGACGTTGGGGTTAATAAGACAAATCTCATTGAATATCTGGTCAGTTCAGAGTCTCTCAGGTTTCAAAGTCCTTTAGGCATCTTTAGGCGCTTTAAAAATAAGACATTCCCACCATCCATTGCGGTCAGATGCTAGAGGGTGAGTTACGCAGGAGCTTGTTACCGAGAGTCACTGTTTGTTTCAATCATCTGTCTTGCCTATAGCACTTTGAACTCCCGCTGAAAGATCACATATTTAATAGGATTGGTATATCTTCTTGTGGGTTGATAATGGCTGTGGTAATATCCGCGCGCTTTATTTGAGTCATCGTTGGTCGAGAATGATGACGCCTTCATACTTTATTAATTATTAAGTGAGTGACTAATGTCTTACACAATCAACGCAGTAACCCGCACAGAAATCGGGAAAGGTTCGAGCCGCCGCCTACGTCATGCCGGTAAAGTTCCTGCAGTAATTTATGGTCCAGGTAAAGAGCCTGTATCAATCACGTTCGAACACAAAGACATCATTAACATCCAGTTAAATGAAAACTTTTACACAACTGATTTAACTATCGTTGTCGATGGTAAAGAAGTTAAAGTTCGTGCAAAGGCTATCCAACGTCACGCATTCAAGCAATTAGTTGAACATATTGACTTCATGTTTGTCTAACTTTTGCTTTGAAAAAAGCGCCTAAGGGCGCTTTTTTTGTGTCTGTTTTTTACAACCCTAAACCCTAAAGTTTAATCAATTTCGAAGCTATAGTAGATATCCAGTGATTGACTTAAGGTACTCGATACACTTTCTAAATATAATTGTGAAAATAAGTAATAGCGCACGGTCATTTCATACCCTGGGTTAAACACGCCCACACCATATTTAATCATTAAGTCTTCGCCAATATAGCCACTCACAGCTACTTTTCCATCATCATTGGTATCAAGTTGTACATTAGAAAAACCAAATTTTTCAATGAGTCCTGTCGCTGTACTGCCAATACTATTCATTGCGCCACCATCAAATTGTGAGCCTAAACTCAGCGCTGCCCCCATCATTAATGAGTTGCTTTGTTGGTTACTTGAACTGGTAAAGCCTTTACCCGTTAAAATGTACGATAATATCTCAGCTTGTTCTTTTGCCGGATTAGAAAATAAGGTTACAACAGGGCGCATTGGTGTCCCCGTAACTCTGACACCTGCGGTTATATCGCTTTCCTTAATCTCTCTGGTTGCCTCTATATTAAGATTTGGTGATGCAGTTGGTCCAATAAATTGCACTTCACCGGTATTGATCGTTAGGGTCTGCCCCATAAACTTATAGGTACCTTTATTGACTCTAATATCGCCAAACAACATCGGTGGTTTAAATGCTTGTTGCTGAAGTACAAGGTCACCTTCTAGCTTACCCTTGAGGCCCATGCCATCAATAGTGAGGTTTTTACCTACATTGATATTTAAGTCGGCCGTGATGGCGTAAGGGCTGGTTTTAACCGTTTGTTGAGACACTGAATCATTGAATACCACATCATTTGATACCGCTATGCCTCCTTCAGCCAATGGGGTGATTTTTATTTGTCCTGAGGGAACATTCACTTTGCCTTTTATTGCGAACAGTTGGTCATCAAAGGTCATATTAATATCTGGAGAGACATTTAAGATTGCCATTGGCGGTTGAATAACAGCTAAGTTACTGCCTTTAATGTCAATATCACCACTAAATTTACCTTGTGGCCACGCTAGGGTACCTTGGGTGGTGACTTGGCCATCTCCCATATGCCACTGGCCATTGAGCTGCCCTTGCTGACCTTCAAGTGAGAGTGATAAATAGAGTTTATCAATCAATGTCGGGTTAGTTGATAAGGCCAATGCTGCATCATTGAGTTTAATATTACCTGATAGACTAGGGTCCATAAGGGTACCGGATAACATTAATCGGCTCGATAGCATGCCTTCTAAGGTTTCAAGTCTTGGGAAAAATTCTCCAAAGGGAGCGAGATTGAGCTCATTCACATTAATCGTTCCTTGTAAGGTACGATCGGGAGTGATATTAACACTTAGCTGACTTTGCCAACTGGCGATTCCGGATGAATCGAAACTTAATGAACTGGTCACTTTTTTCTCATCAAGTGACGCTTGTAATAGCAGCTGCTGATAGTCGATGCTAATGGTGTTGTTTTTAGTACGGCTTAGCTTAATATTACCGGGCAGGAGTGTAAATTGAAGATTGGCCGTAGGCTTTTTAGCTTTGGCCCAATTAACTTGACTGGTTAACGCTGCTTCACCGCTCCAGTTGATTTTTTTAGATAAAATGGGCTCCAAGGTTTTACCTGGGTTACCCGTAAGCGTGATATTGGCTTGGCCAGTGTGGCCCAAATTAACATCATTGATCAAACATAATTTATTGTGTGGGTGCACTAAACAGAAGCTGCTGATGCTACCTCTATGGTTAAGTTGATCCCAGTTTGCTGTAATGGGTTTATCTTGTTGCCATTGTCCAAGGACATTACTGATACTGAACTCGGTTAAGGTGGCATTAAATTGTTGTTTATCAATATTGCTACTACTGCTAATTTGAGTATTGACGACCAAATCACCTTTAGTATTCAGTTTACTTTGCTGTTTGCTTTGGTTGCCTTCACTGATAAAAGAAATATCTGTCAGTTTATAGCTACTCCATACAAGATTGTTATTATGCAGTTCTATTCGATATTGGTGTTGTAAATAAGGACGATAGTTAGCGAGTAAATTGAGGTTATCAATTTTACTACCTTGGTAGCTCAACTTGTTAATTTGTGCGTTCACATCAACGATAGGGTCTGCACTATTGCCGCTGACATCTACTTTAGCAAAGATACTACCGCGAGCGCCTGTTAGCCACTGGCTGACATCTGGCACACTCAGTTCAGCATTGATGTCCCAGATTTGATCCGCTTGACCGTTGACGATTAACTGAGCGCCAAGGGCATTGGCTTGTAAGTTCGACGCGTTAACTGCAAAATCTTGATTTAATGAAATATCGCCCTGTAAATTCAATGGATAACCATTTAAACGTCCTGTTAAATTAGCCTGTTCAATTGCCACTTGCCATTGTTTATCCGCAAGGCTGCCTGAACTATTAAAATGACCGCTGAATTTACTTTTGACTGGATTTTGCTGATTAATATAATCAATGTATTGCAACTGGATATTGTCGCTAAACACCTTAGCTTGCCATGTTATGTTATCTTGATATGACAGTTCTCCCGTTAGCTCCACATTGCCAGCCAGCGACTGCACCTTCAGCTTATTAACCGTCAGTTTTTGCTTAACGTTAACAATATCAGCACTTACCGTTAAAGGTGGATGGTAAGGCGTGGTGATCTGCCCTTCAAACTGTGCCACTTGATCTTTACTATCACCTTTGCTGGTAAAACGGCTAATGTTGCTGGTGTACAAGGGGTTACTCAGTGGCCACTGTAAAGCTGCGTCGGTCAGTGTTACTTGGTAGTCAAGCGCAGGAGACGTGAGATCGACTTTAGCGGTGAGGTTAAAATGGCTATCACCCTTAGCAATGGCGTCGATGTGTAACTGGCTTAAGTCTTCGCTAAGTTCAAGGCTAAGTTGTTGCTGTTTAAGCCCCGGTAATTCAGGCAGATTATCGACATTTGCTGTTAGTGTTAATGCGAGCGGATAGTGGTCATGCAAAGCAATGTCACCACTAACACTGACATTACCATCATCATGCTTAATGTCGAGTTGGCTTATTCCAAGTTGAAATTGACGAAAACTGGCCGCCAATGCGATATGGCTAAAATGGTCAGTTCGTTCACCCAATTTGAGCAGACTGTCTGTAGCATTAAATTGCCTAACATCGATAGGAAAAGGCATAAACACTTGTGGTAAATTTGCTAGTGGCCATGCTGTCGCTTTTGCATCAACCGTTTGTGCAGTTTGTATACTCTCCACTGGAACATTGATTGGCTTGGTTGATGCTGGTGCTGCAGGGATATCAACTATCAGGCCTTGGCTGGTAAATGATTCAACCATCAGGCCTGCGCTGTTCCAAATAGCTTGAGTCGACAGCTCATCGGCATGAAATGTCATGCTATTGACCGCAATATCAACCTGGGTTAATTTTGCTTGGCTGAGGCTAATGTTTATCGGTAATTCAAACTTAGTAAAAGGGGCTGGTAACTCAGTGGATTTATCCGCATCTTTTGCAGCAGGAATATTATCACTGACAATGTTCACTCCTATGCTTGAAGCCATTAGGTTTGTCACACACAGCTGTTTATTCATCAGACAGGTTGGCACCCATTCCAATGTTACATTTTGAGCATTAACGCTAATACCAGGCATTGACCATGACATGCTATGAAGGGTGAGATCGCCATTTAAGGTGCCAGAAGCGTATTCAACTTCAACATCACTGACCAATTGGTTAACCAAGAACACCGCTGTTTTGCTGCCAAATGGCGTGCCTATGAGGACGGCAAACAACATCAATAATGCTAAAGGTACATAAATTAAGATCCGAGTATAAAACTTAATTTGGCGCCAAATGCGTGCAGGTAAGCTAGTTGCACGGTTAGTTTTGGTATTATTATTGGCAGCGGTCGCTTGTGGCTGCTGACCTTGCTCAGAATGCTCATCTGTCATAAATCAGTCCCCATGGTTAAATGGAAACGAAACGAGCGTGCAACAGTCTCAGTTTCTTTTAAGCCAAACCCTAAGTCCATTCGGATTGGACCAATCGGTGATATCCAGTGTAAACCTCCACCAACCGATACCACAGGTTCAAACTTCTGTGTATCAAAGGCATTACCCGCATCGACAAAGGTAGCAACGCGCCAAGTAGGGGTGAGATAGTACTGATATTCTACGCTGCCGACGGCCAAGAAACGGCCACCAACCACTTGTCTCGATAAGCCGCCTTCACTGTTGGTGTAGTCAATATAGGGCCCTAATTCTTGGTAACTGTAACCCCGTATACTTTGGTCGCCACCAGCAAAATAACGCAGTGATGGGGGAATGTTGGCAATATCGTTATCATTTGCAATATTGGCGCCTAAGTCAACGCGAGCAACAAACCGATGCTTATCAAATAAGGTTTCTATCCATTTAAATCGTGCTTGTAAGCGAGTGAGACGAATAGTCGATCCTACAGATGGATCTGCATATTCAATGCTGTATGTTTGACGATAGCCAGATTTAGGATCGAGGGTATTGTCACCTCGAACCGTTTTGGTGAGGTTGTAACCTACTAAATAAAATCGCGGATCGTAATCTGTATCGAGTTGATTATAAAACTCTCTTGTGGATTCAAGGGAATAACCATGCAGCCAATTACTTTTGGACCGTCGTTGACGCGTTAAGCCAATAATGTATTTTTCAGACTCTAACTGCCCAGTATTATTAAATTGACGGTTATCTGGATCATAATCTTGAGTGACACCATAGGTGTCGCGTAATAATCCTAGTTTTATTTTTAGTTGATCATCTAAAGGATGCGTTAATGGAATCGTATAGGTAGTTAAAATTTTCGGCCGTTCAGGCGACCACTCCATACTGGTTTCTTGATAATGCCCATAGCGGTTTATTTGTGGGGTACGCCAAGTCACTCGCACGCGAGGATCGATACTTTTTTCGGTACTATTACCAATATCAGCACCTAAACCGACCTCAATAAGATGGCTAGGACGAGGACTTAGTTCAACTTTAATTGGCACAACACCGGTTTCAATCTTGTCTAATTGTGGCAATACTTTGATATTACTAAAGTAACCAGTATCTAACAAATTACGATTAAACTCAGTCAAAAGTTGCGTGGCATAAGGCGCATCAGCACCAAAAGGGATTAATGCTTCGACAATATCGTCATTAAGCGTTGAACCTTCAAAGTCAACATCACCAAATAAATATCGCTTACCTGAATCAAATTCG
This sequence comes from Shewanella vesiculosa, assembly GCF_009994065.1. Taxonomy (NCBI): domain Bacteria; kingdom Pseudomonadati; phylum Pseudomonadota; class Gammaproteobacteria; order Alteromonadales; family Shewanellaceae; genus Shewanella; species Shewanella vesiculosa. The sequence goes on along the minus strand of NZ_JAACSD010000008.1, from coordinate 23,755 downwards.
AGGTTAATTTGGGCGCTATTTAAGTCACGATTAATGCTGATTTCTGATTTTGTGTATTGACCATCAAAATATCCTCTTGCCATTGCCAGAGTGACTAATTGTGATTTAATTGAATCGTAAACCCCGTGGTTTAAGGTGTCACCAGGTTTGATTTTTAGGCTATTAAGCCATAGCGAAAAAGTATTGTCTTCAAGCATCTCTCCCTGAAAATGAATATCAACCCACTGAATAATCACTGGTTCCCCAAGGGTGATATCGAGCTTTAGCTCCCAAGGCCCATTGTCTTTTTCGTTAACGTCAATATCTACAATAGCGTGATAGTAGCCCATAGATTCAAGCGCATCATGGGTGTTATCGTCAACTGTGAATAAAAAAGCTCGGCGTTGAACATCATTATCTGGCAAGGTACCTAAGTGAGCTGAAATATTATTTTCAATTTGTTTGTTAACGCCATTAACGTTAATCGTTAGCCAATTATTATCAGCCAGCACAAAGCCTGACATCAATAAGGTCAACGAAAGTAATAGAAACTGACTAAATTTAAGGCGTTTTGTCGGCAAGTTAAGCTAATTTTTCCAAAAGTGATCATGATGACTATTGTCGCTACAAAGTCTAAAAGTCGCAAGGATATGATTGAAATTACAACCACAAATGGTTACAAAGATAAACCACTTTCAAGGACTTGCCTAACATGAATAAATTATATTTAACGATTGCAGTGTGTTTATGCTTAACCGCAAATATCTGTGCAGCCACAGATGATAAGCCTTTTTCAATTGCCATCCATGGCGGCGCGGGAACCATTTCTGCTGCCAGTTTAAGTCCTCAACAAGAAAAAGCTATTCGCGATAAACTCAAACAGGCTGTTGATACAGGCTATAAGGTGCTAGATAAAGGCGGTAATAGTCTTGATGCGGTTCAAGCGGCAATTAATGTGTTAGAAAATAGTCCATTTTTTAATGCTGGTGTTGGCGCGGTTTATACTTTTGACGGCGGCCATGAACTAGATGCCTCGGTAATGGATGGTAACAACATGAATGCTGGATCCGTTGCGGGGGTTAAACACATTAAAAACCCAATTGATTTAGCTCGAAAAGTGATGGAAAAATCACCTCATGTGATGCTATATGGCCAAGGGGCAGAGGAGTTTGCATTAACGCAACAATTTAGGTTGGTGTCTAATAGCCATTTCGACACGCCTCATCGTTATGCACAATTGCTGGATGCCAAAGCGAGCATCATTGAAGCTGAGCGCGTAAATGGTGGTGATCACCAGGCGTCAGTTGCCCAGTTACCTGCCAACTACAAATACGGCACAGTCGGCGCAGTGGCGCTTGATAAACAAGGCAACCTTGCCGCCGGAACATCAACTGGCGGCATGACGGCAAAACGTTTTGGCCGCATTGGTGACTCACCGGTTATTGGTGCTGGAACCTATGCTGAAAATGGTGTTTGCGCCATATCAGCGACGGGTCATGGCGAATATTTTATTCGCTATCAAGTGGCAGGTGACATATGCGCTAAAGTCAAATACCAACAGAAATCGATTATTCAAGCGGCCGATGAGGTCATCAATCAACGCTTGCTCTCGGCAGGGGGAACTGGAGGAGTGATAGCGATTGATCAACGTGGCAATATCGCGACACCATTTAATACCGAAGGGATGTATCGCGCCACACGAAGTAAAGGCCAAGCTGCAACCGTTATGATTTGGCGTGACAAGTAAGTATTACTGCGCTGAATTGACTTAGGTTTATCAAATAGATTCATCAAGTCAGTTCATGACGTGGTTAATGCAGTGGGCTAATACCATTGATTAGTAAACCGATTAGTGCAATCGGTTATATTTTCTATCTCCTGAGCCATTATTGACTAAACTTAATCAAGTTAGTACCCGAGAGTTGATTCCTTATGAATTGCTTGACGGGGGTTTATTAAACACGTAGTTAATTAGCGTGTAATAGGGGGCAATATGGATTCAATAAAAATTAAAGATTATATGGATAAGCATCCAGTATTATTAACTGCAGATATGTCACTGGCTATTGCGGTTGAAAAACTACTCGCCAGTAATAAAAATGGTGCACCGGTTGTTGATCATATCGGTCAATTAGTGGGCTTTCTATCTCAACAAGATTGTTTATCTGTGATGCTAAAAAGCAGTTACCATTGCGATATGACCAGTACAGTAAAAGATTGCATGAAAAGCCCTGTATTGTCGGTGACGCCCGATGAAAGTATATTGGAATTAGCGGATCAAATGTTAGGCGCTAAACCGAAGATTTATCCTGTAGTGAGTGCAGGAAAAGTCATTGGAACGATTAATCGGACGAATGTACTTAAGGCGATGAATATTTATATGCAACAGTGTTACTTATCTCCAATATAACAATCGTTGAAATCAATACCATTCTGCTGTTTTCCTTGCTAGGATCGCTTTTTTTGATGTAAGCAAGGGAATCAGATTTGAATTCGGACCTTCACCCGCTATCTAAGGCGTATCTCAATCTTTGTTATCAAACCGATGCCGCTAAAATTCGACGTCGTTTGTATCGTGTCAATAAAGAAGCCGAGTCTGAAAAAAAATCCCAAACGTTAGCGCAGTTAACTGAAGCTGCGCAGCAAGCCTATGCCAAAGCGCAGTTGCGCTTACAGTCTCGACCGGTTATTCATTACCCAGACGAACTGCCTGTGTCACAAAAACGTGATGATATCGCTTCTGCCATTGCCAATAACCAAGTGGTCATTGTCGCGGGTGAGACGGGATCGGGTAAAACGACTCAGTTACCTAAAATTTGTCTTGAACTTGGCTTAGGCACTCGTGGCTTAATTGGCCATACTCAACCTCGTCGTCTAGCCGCCCGTAGTGTTGCCAACCGTATTGCTGATGAACTTAATAGCCCTTTAGGTGATATTGTTGGTTTTAAAGTTCGCTTTGCAGATGCTCTGAGCGACAACAGTTATATCAAACTGATGACCGATGGTATTTTGTTAGCGGAACTCACTTCTGATCGATTTTTAAACCAGTACGATGCGATTATTATCGATGAAGCGCATGAACGCAGTTTAAACATTGATTTTATTTTAGGGTACCTAAAGCAAGTATTAAAAAAACGTCCTGATTTAAAAGTCATTATTACTTCCGCAACCATCGATGTAGACCGTTTCTCAAAACATTTCAATAATGCGCCAGTTATTGAAGTATCAGGGCGCACCTTTGACGTTGAAACGCGTTACCGTCCTTTAGTTCGCGATAGCGATGAAGATTTAGATGTCAGCGATGGTATTTTTGCTGCTGTTGAAGAGCTCATGGCGGCAGGGCCCGGCGACATATTAATTTTTATGAATGGTGAGCGCGAGATCCGTGATACAGCTGATTTACTCAATAAACAGCAATATCGCGATACTGAAGTGTTACCACTATATGCGCGCCTTTCTTACGGTGAGCAATCTAAAGTGTTTAAAAGTCACATTGGTAGGCGCATTGTACTGGCCACTAACGTTGCTGAAACCTCATTAACTGTTCCTGGGATCCGTTATGTTATCGATCCCGGAACCGCCCGCATAAGCCGATATAGTTACCGGACTAAAGTACAACGTTTGCCGATAGAACCTATTTCCCAAGCCAGTGCCAATCAACGTCAAGGACGTTGCGGTCGTGTAGGCCCTGGTATTTGTATTCGACTTTACGATGAAATGGATTTTATTCAGCGCCCGGAATTTACCGATCCTGAAATTTTGCGGACTAATCTTGCCTCGGTGATTTTACACATGTTGGCGATTGGTTTGGGTGACATTGGCGGATTTCCATTTATTCAGCCACCGGATCAAAAACACATTCGTGATGGTTTTTTATTGCTTGAAGAGTTACAAGCAGTGAAGAAATCAGGTAATGATTTAGTGTTAACCCCGTTGGGCAAAGATTTAGCTAAAATTCCACTTGATCCTCGTTTAGCTCGAATGGTTATTGAAGCGAACAAATTGGGCTGTTTGCATGAAGCATTAGTGATTACCTCTGGTTTATCTATCCAAGATCCGCGTGAACGTCCTGTGGATAAAAAACAAGCCGCTGATGAGTGTCATCGTCGCTATGCCGATAAAGACTCTGATTTTGCCAGTTGGGTTAAGTTATGGGACCACGTTAAAGATCAAAAGCATGAGTTGTCAGCCAGTCAGTTTAGAAAACAATGTCGCGATGAATATCTCGCGTATTTACGCGTGCGTGAATGGCAAGACTTATATACTCAAGTGAAACAAGCTGTTCATGAATTGAAATGGCGAATTAATGACAGTGCAGCCAGTTATGAAAAGTTACATCGAGCATTATTATCAGGCTTGTTAAGTCATGTTGGTTTTAAAGGCGAGAACAACGAGTATCTAGGGGCACGTAACCGTAAGTTCTTTGTGTTTCCGGGGTCACCTTTAGCCAAAAAAGGTCCTAAGTGGATTATGGCCGCAGAGTTGACTGAAACGTCACGATTGTTTGCCCGTTGTTGCGCAAAAATTGATCCTGAATGGTTGGAATCGCTTGCGAGCCATTTAGTGAAAAAGAATTATCTTGAACCGCATTTTGAAGCCAAAGCAGCAAGTGTTATCGCACTTGAGAACCAAGTGCTTTATGGCTTAACTATCGTTAATCGCCGTCGAGTGCAATATGGGCCTATTGAGCCTATTGAAGCTCGAGAGATTTTTATTCGTAGCGCCTTAGCAGAAGGGCAGTTACAGACTAAAGAAGCTTTTTTTGTAAATAACCAGCAGCTACTCAATGACATTGAAACACTAGAGCATAAGTCTCGTCGTCGAGATATTTTAGTCGATGAGCAAGTGCTTGTGGATTTTTATGAACCCTTGATCCCTGCAGGTATTTTTAACGCGCCGTTGTTTTTTGCGTGGTGGAAAAAAGCTCGCCAACAAACCCCTGATTTGCTTGATTACAGCCAAGCCTTGTTAATGCAGCGAAGTGCCGAGCATATATCGGCGCTTGATTTCCCTGATATATGGCACAAAGGGAATTTAGCCTTAACGGTGAGCTATCATTTTGAACCTGCTAGCGCTGATGACGGAGTCTCTGTACATATTCCTGTTGCACTGATCAACCAAATTGACGACAGTGATTTTGATTGGCTTGTACCGGGATTACGACAAGAGAAACTCATTGCGTTGATCAAGTCACTGCCGAAAAATTTACGCCGTAATTTTGTGCCAGCTCCAGACTATGCCCGAGCATGTTATCAAGCGATGAAACCGTTTGAGTTGTCGATGCTCAATTCTATGTGTAAACAGTTACTGCGCATGAGTGGCGTGCGCATATCGGCTGATGATTTTGATTTAACGCAACTAACAGAACATCTTAAGATGAACTTTAAGATTGAAGATGATCAAAGTCGTTTAGTCGCCCAAGGCCGTGATTTAGAAGCGTTAAAAGGTCAGTTACAAGGGGTAGTTGCCAAAGCTATTCGTAAAGTGGCTGATAAAGGCATTGAACAACAAGCTTTAACTAGCTGGTCGTTTGGTGATTTACCGGTTCAATATCAGCAGCGTAAAGGCAATTACGAAGTAAAAGCGTATCCTGCCTTAATAGACAATAAAACGGATGTGGCGATCAAGCTATTTGATGATGAACACGAAGCTAAGCGCCATCATCGAGTAGGCCTGCGTCGGTTGTTATTGATTAATATCCCTTCGCCAGTGAAGCACTTACAGCAAGCATTACCTAATAAAGCTAAGCTTGCAATGTACTTTAATCCCTTCGGCCAAGTGCAGATATTAATTGAAGACATTATTAATGCCGCGGTGCAGCAGTTATTGGATAAAAAGCAACTCGATATTCGCAATGAACAGCAGTTCGAGCAAGCAAAAGATTGGGTTCGCCAAGAGCTTAACCCAACTGCTGAGCAAATAGCATTAAATGTTGAGCAAATATTAACTATTTATCAACGTGTTAAGAAGCGTTTAAAAGGTAAAATTAGCCTGGATATTGCCTTTGCGATGAGTGATATTCAAACTCAACTTGATAGTCTGGTTTATAAAGGCTTTGTTGAGGATTGTGGTTGGCAACGCTTAACCGATGTGAGCCGTTATCTCAGAGCCATTGAAAATAGACTCGATAAGCTACCTGTTGACCCAACACGCGATCGATTACACATGCATAGCATTGCTAAAGTACAAGAGGCGTTAACGGCGCAATTAGCTAAAGTGCCGCGTTCACAAGCAATACCTGAAGCATTGATTGAAGCTCGCTGGATGATTGAGGAGTATCGAGTATCATGTTTTGCCCAAGTGCTAGGCACTGCTTATCCTATTTCAGAAAAGCGAGTATTGAACCATATTAGCCAAATATAATTGTTGAGAATAATATTATCGCCGATGCCATGCATCGGCTTTTTTATGTAAAACTGAAAGTGTTTCATTTATTTTTGCTGAAAATGGGGTTTTTATAGGTTATATCAATAAAAAACCTACAAAACTGAAAGTTTTTCGTAATTTTGGTTTGATTGTGATCTGACTATTGTTATACTCCACAGCATGAAGAATGTGATTGTCAGTCTTCTCTCTGTAAGGCAAATGTCATCCCCTCAGCATTAACAAGATGTTGTCTATATTAAAGATTTAACATCTTGTTGCTGTAAATAAAAAGACAGGCCTACACCTACAAAACGACCTAAAAGATTGGAGTTATTATGGAAGTTCATGAATACGAAAATGCTTACTATCAAGTGAAAGATGACGTGTTAGAGTCTTTACCTTCTGACGAAGAGTAAGACGATTGAACGAGCATATTGATGTACTGACACTTGGTTCACTACATTAAAAAACTCCGACACTAAAAACAAAAATAGCAGCCTAGGCTGCTTTTTTATTACTGATTACACTACTTTAATATGGCTAAGCAGTTATTGAATGACAATTTAATAGCTATTCTATCCAATAGTGCAATGAAGCGAAGACAATACTTAAGCCTATTCAATATCAACCTTCAATACGACCTTTTTCAGTTAATATTTCAACAATAACCCAAGTATTACCTATTTTATGCAGACGAATAGTTCGATCGTCAATCCAATCTCTGCCACCTTTCAATCCTTGCATTTTAACCACTACTGTTACGTCATCGGTGAATTTACGGAAGAAATCGATATCAATCTCATCGATAGACATAGTTACTTGCTTCATGGATAAGCCTAAGACATGTCGTTGTACCGCAGATGCAATATGGTAGTGATCCATGATCTCTTGGATATCAGTAGAGACAAACTTTTTTGCTTTATCTACATCACGATCGACGTAAATTGCTTCGAAGAAGCCCAAGGATACTTGTTCTGGCGTGAGTTGGGCTTCGCCAAACTCATCTGATTGACCACAGGCACTGAGAATGAGTAGCAGGAAAAAAGGTAAAATTCTTATCAAATTCATATTTAACATCATATTCTAATACAGTTGTTTTTATAATTTTAACCAGTATCTCGATTTATGTCATGGCTTACAAGGATAGGAGGACATAAATCATCCTTTTATAGATCGCCATCATGTTAACCATTGCTTACCGGGACGAATAGGTGAGATTTTGTATATTGGAAATATAGAAGCAGATAATAAATGAGTGGATAAACTATTATTTGTTCAATTGACAGCATAAGAGAGTACTTTTGATCTTAATGGCTTGACGCGCTCTATATGACATGTCATAAATCAATATAGTAACTTTACGCGAGTTATATACACCCAGCTATGCCGTATCAGCGTACAGATGAATTATTACTTATTAATCCAGTAATAATAACGGATTAAAATGTTATCCACAGAATCTGTGGACAACTTTGTTGACGAATGTTGTTTATATCACTAAGCCTTTGTATTAAGTGATTTTTTTTGTGTGGTTAAAAAGTAACGACGACTTTACTTAAAATCAATTTCGCCTATAAAAAAAGCCTCATAACGGGGCTTTTTTTATAGCAAAATTAAAGCAAGACCATCACCATTTCTTTTTCGGTTGAAATAGCATATCAAGATCATCACCTTCTTTTTTCTGTTTTGGTGCACTTGGTTCACTATGCTTTTGAGCACCCATTATTTCATCGAGTAGTTGCTTGGCTTCATCGACTTTACGAGCAATAAAAGGATCATTCGGCGTTTGTCCCTTTATCGTGTGCAAAGTGTTTAAAGCTTTAGTGACCATCTGTTTACTTGAACCGTACTGTTTCATAAAGCAAGCGGCACGTGCTCGAGTAATCATAGATTCAACATTAATTCTTAATTGAAGGTTATCAATACGCATTTCTTCTTGACTAAAAATAGACGGATCAACTTTTCCCTTGTTATGTTCAGCTCGTAAAATCGCTTTAAGTTTTTTGAGTGTTTTGACTAACTCTAAAACTTGTCTGTCATTATCAGGTAAGCGGAAGCCCTCAATCGCAGGGACTTGGCTTGCTGAGCTAGATACACTAGATACTTGTGCTTTTATGTCGTTTAAGCGACGTTCGTAATCAGATTTTAATTGCCCTGATGCATGTAATAATGACTGTTCTAAAGCATCTTGAATGCGGCGATAAAGGATTAACATTATATGGCTAGAAGATGGTGTCATACCTGTGTTAGATAAGACGGCATCGGTTTCATCTATGATGGCGCGCTGACGAGCAATTTCTATGCGACGCTCGGCTTCTGCCCGCTCTTTTTGTTGTTGGACAATACTAAAGCCAATAATCAGCAGTAGCAGTGCACCAATAAGAATTAATACCAAAATTAAGGACATAAAGGTTCCATTTTATCTTTCATATCACATGGTAAGTATAGCCAAACAACGATGGCTAGAAGTAAATTTGATGTTGGAATAAGCTGTGCTAATAAAATTTCATCAAAAAGATTCTATATCTTAGCGTATGTTATCGTGGCTGTCGTTGAATAATAAGTCGTTTTGTTGATAAATCATTAAACAGACTAACCAAGATGTTTATAAAAAAGCTAAGTCGATTCAATAACCGCTATTTTTACTTGCTCGTTATTCCTATTTATATTACATTTCAAGTGTCATATAACGTTTTATTATAGTTGAACAATTGTTCTTGCTATGTAAAACAACGACCGATTTTTTCTTATTTGCATATTTGCTGATGAGTGCCGGTTAAATCAAGGATAAAACCATGAAGCTGCAACAACTTAGATATATTGCAGAGGTTGTTAAACACAACCTAAATGTGTCATCAACGGCTGAGAATCTCTATACTTCACAACCCGGTATTAGTAAGCAAGTTAGAATGCTAGAAGATGAATTAGGCATTCAAATATTTGGTCGAAGTGGTAAACACTTGACTCACGTGACCCCTGCAGGTCAGCAAGTTATTGATATTGCAAATGATATACTTGGCAAGGTCGATAGTATTAAGAAGGTGTCTGAAGAATATACCAAGCCCAATCAGGGGGAGTTGAATATTGCTACGACAGATACACAAGCTCGCTATGCTCTGCCACAAATAATTCGTGAGTTCATTAAACGATATCCAAAAGTTAATTTACATATGCATCAGGGCACGCCTTCGCAAATTAGTGAGCAAGCAGTCAGAGGCGATGCGGACTTTGCCATCGCGACAGAAGCGATGCATTTATATACCGATCTCATTATGTTGCCTTGTTACCATTGGAATCGTTCAATTGTCGTCACACGGGATCACCCGCTAGCTTCCCAATCGGCAAAAATCAGTATCGAAGACTTAGCGACGTTTCCATTGGTCACTTATGTGTTTGGTTTTGATAAAGCATCTGAAATTGAAAAGTCGTTTAAGCGTGCAGATCTTGATCCGCGCGTGGTGTTTAGTGCAACCAGTGCCGACGTCCTTAAGACTTATGTTCGTTTGGGGCTTGGTGTAGGGGTGATTGCTTCAATGGCAATTGATCCAGCGGTTGATAAAGATTTAGTGGCAATTGATGCAAGTCATCTGTTTGCCCATAGTACAACCAAAATCGGCTTTAGACGTGGTAGCTTTTTACGTAGCTATATGTATGATTTTATGCGTCATTTTGCACCGCATTTAACCCGAGATGTTGTTGAAAAAGCCGTGGCCCTTCGTGACCAACAATTGATTGATGAAATGTTTTCTAATATTGACCTACCAGTACGTTAGTACTTAATCTCATTTTTGTTTGTTACATAAAAAACCTCGCATGTCAGCGAGGTTTTTTTATGAGCAGCATGTTAAAAGCTGAGTGACAGATTAGTCCGGCGCATACCCAGATTCACCGATTAATAGGCCATCTAAATAAGCTTTACCATCAGTCATAGTCAAACGACCCAGACTGAACCATTTTACCACCAGTGGATAAATAGCATGTTCTTGTTCGTGAACACGCTCTGCTAATGTTTCAGCATCATCTTCAGGGTAAATCGGCACTTTAGCTTGCAATATAGCAGGTCCAGCATCGAGTTCTGGTATCACAAAATGTACACTGGCGCCGTGTTCGGTATCGCCAGCATCAATGGCACGCTGATGCGTGTGTAATCCTGGATATTTAGGCAATAACGATGGATGGATGTTAATCATCTTTCCAAGGAAATGGCTAACAAAATCATCAGTTAAAATACGCATAAATCCGGCTAGAACGATCAGGTCAGGCTGATACTTTTCTATTGCCTTTAATAAACGCGCATCATATTCACTGCGTATTTCATTGGCATAAGGAATAACACAACTGGTATCAATTTCGCTTTGATGGGCGCGTATTAATCCATAAGCATCCGGCTTGTTACTGATCACTCCAACAATGTTAGCTTTTAAATTATCATCACAACCATCAATGATAGCTTGAAGATTACTGCCATTACCGGAAATCAGTACCACAACACGACAGCTTTGGCTCATTAGATGATCTCCACTTGCTCTTCGTCACCTTGACGAGAAGCAATTTCACCTATTAACCAAGCATTTTCGCCTTCGGCGGTTAATAATGCTAATGCGGCATCGACTTTATCTGCTGGTAGTGCAATCACCATACCGACACCACAGTTAAATGTTAGGAACATTTCGTGTTGTGCAATATTGCCGTTTGTCATTAGCCAATCAAACACCACTGGCCACTGCCAAGAGTCACCTTTGACGACAGCTTTGCAATCATCAGGCAGCACGCGTGGGATATTTTCCCAGAATCCACCACCGGTAATGTGTGCCATTGCATGAATGTCTGATTGTTCAATCAGCTTCAATAAAGGCTTAACATAAATTCTTGTTGGTTCAAGTAAATGGTCTATTAATGGCTTACCAGCAAGATCTTGCTGCGGGTCTGCTTTACTCACTTCTAATACTTTGCGGATTAACGAGTAACCATTTGAATGAGGACCACTAGAACCTAGAGCGATAAGTGAGTCACCCGCTTTGACTTTGGTACCATCAATGATGTCTGCTTTTTCAACAACACCAACACAAAATCCAGCTAGATCGTAATCTTCGCCTTCATACATGCCTGGCATTTCAGCAGTTTCGCCACCAATTAAAGCACAACCAGATTGGAAACAACCTTCAGCGATACCTGTAACAACAGAGGTAGCTGTTTCAACGTCAAGCTTACCTGTTGCATAATAATCGAGGAAGAAAAGTGGTTCAGCACCAGAAACAATCAGATCGTTGACACACATTGCAACTAAATCAACACCCACGGTGTCATGCTTTTTGTAATCAATAGCTAATCTTAATTTAGTGCCAACACCATCTGTGCCGGAAACCAGTACAGGGTGTTTATATTTAGTTGGTAATTCGCATAATGCGCCAAAACCACCTAAATTGCCCATAACCTCTGGACGGCGAGTGCGTTTTACCGCAGATTTAATGTTGTTTACTAACGCATTACCTGCATCGATATCAACGCCGGCGTCTTTGTAACTTAGGGGGGTTGGAGTGGTCACGGAGGATCCTCTAGGGTACATCGTTTTATGGAATTTTATGCGCCGATATTCTACCAGTTTGTCGTGCGAGTCGGAAGCCATCTTTTTACTTTATCCTATAAAGAAAACGATGATTTGCCTATTTTTTATTGGTTTAGCTCACGATTTACAGCAATTTTGAAACTTTATGTTTTATAGAGAGGATAAATCGTCTAACATTTATCAAATTTGCCTGAAATAGTCAGAAATCTAGGAGAAATAAATGAAAGTCGTTGAAGTAAAGCATCCTCTGGTTCGTCATAAAGTCGGTTTGATGCGTGAAGCAGATATCAGCACCAAACGATTTCGCGAACTTGCCACTGAAGTTGGCAGTTTATTAACCTATGAAGCAACAGCTGATTTTGAAACTGAAACGGTTACCATAGAGGGGTGGAATGGCCCTGTTACTATTGATCAACTTAAAGGTAAGAAAGTCACTGTCGTGCCTATTTTACGTGCGGGTTTAGGAATGATGGATGGTGTGCTTGAGCATCTACCTAGTGCTCGTATTTCTGTTGTCGGTATTTATCGCGATGAAGAAACATTACAGCCTGTGCCTTACTTTGAAAAAATAGTCAGTAATGTTGAAGAACGCATCGCATTAGTGGTTGACCCTATGTTAGCCACTGGTGGTTCGATGATTGCGACTATCGATTTACTGAAAAAACGTGGCTGTACTTCGATCAAAGCACTGGTTTTGGTTGCCGCGCCAGAAGGTATCAAAGCACTTGAACTCGCGCATCCTGATATTGAACTTTATACCGCAGCAATTGATGATTGTTTAAACGAGCAAGGTTATATTTTGCCTGGTTTAGGTGATGCTGGTGACAAGATATTCGGTACTAAGTAATATTAACTGAGCGATTTTTATGCTCAATGTTAAAGACCATTGTTAGATGGCTTGATGCTTTAATACCAGACAATAAAAAACGGGAGCCTTTGTTAGGCTCCCGTTTTTTATTATATCAAGACAGCTCGTCAGTATTTAGCCTATTTTACAATACCATCGCGGCAATCCAGCCAAATATCAGTAATGGGATATTGTAGTGAATAAACGTTGGGATAACGCTGTCTCGAATATGGTCATGTTGCCCATCGGCATTGAGACCAGCAGTGGGGCCCAGAGTGGAGTCCGATGCTGGCGATCCTGCGTCACCAAGTGCGGCCGCTGTGCCGACGAGTGCAATGGTTGCCGCAATCGAGAAACCAAAACTGAGAGCTAATGGCACATAAATGGTGGCGATAATAGGAATCGTTGAGAATGAAGAGCCAATTCCCATTGTAATTAACAGTCCAACAATCAGCATCAATAGCGCAGCTAATGCCTTGTTGTCACCAATAATGTCACCTAAAGAGGTTACCAGTGTGCTAACTTCACCAGTTGATTTAACTACTGCTGCAAAGCCTGCCGCTGCAATCATAATAAAGCCAATATTAGCCATCATGTGCACGCCCTGATTAAACAAGTCTTTGCTGACTTCGTGCTTGATTATTCCTGAAAACCGAAAAATGATAAATCCACTTAATGCGCCAAATATCATCGAGTCAGTTTGTAATTGAACAATTAGCGTCGCCAAAATCGCAGAGAGTGAGACCAACAAACTTTTTCGGCTAATGGTGGTTGAAATACTGTCACTGATCACAGGTTGTTCAATCATGTATTCTCTAGGTTTGCGATAACTAATAAATATCGCCGTAAGCAGACCAACAACCATACCTATTGCTGGCAGTAACATTGCCTTAGGTATTTGTTCGGCTACGGCATTTAAGCCATTAGTATTTAAATTTGCTAACAGGATGTCATTGAGGAAAATGCCACCAAAACCGATAGGTAATATCATATAAGTGGTGACCAAACCGAATGTCAGAATACAGGCAATAAGACGTCGGTCGATATGGAGCTTAGAAATCACATGCAATAGTGGCGGAATAAGGATAGGAATAAAGGCGATATGAATAGGCAAAATATTTTGCGATGATATTGCCATTAACAGTATCGTGATCAATAACAACCACCGTACAACTTGGGTATTACCACTATTAGGTTCTTTACCCAGTTTTTTTATAATTGAATGAGAAATTAACGTTGTTAAGCCTGAATGCGATAATGCTGCGGCGAAGGCACCGAGTAATGCATAACTTAATGCGATTTGAGCGCCGCCGCCTAAGCCGTCATTAAATGCTGCTATTGTTTGATGAATATCTAATCCACCAACGATACCTGCGACAACAGCACTAATGGTCAATGACACCACAACGTTAATTCGAATAAAGCTTAAAAACAACATTAAGCAAACCGCGATGACAACCGCATTCATAATCATTTTTCTTAAAAGTAAGTGAGGCGGCTATTCTTGACTGCCAATAGTCTATTTGTCCAGCGTATATCGTTTTTTTGCTTGTTTATGCTGATTTTTTAGCAATATTGACTAACGTTCATCAGTTACTGCAAGTAAGGCACCAGTGAAATCTTCTCAACAAATCATCTTGTCATATTGGAAAGATATTATTCAAAGCGTCATGATGTTTTATTTTTCAGCAGGTAAACCAATTTTCATCTGAAATAACTTATAAGTCCGTTGAATTAGATGTATGGTATACAACTGATATATGTCCCAACGTTATAGTTAATTGTTTGCTAGATCACTATTTAGTAAGAACCTTATAACGTTGTCGAGTGTTTAAGTCATTAAATGGAGATAGATAATGAGCGTATTAGTAGGCCGTCCAGCCCCAGATTTTACAGCAGCAGCCGTTCTTGGTTCTGGTGAGATTGTTGACACATTTAACCTCACTACCGCAATTAAAGGTAAGCCTGCGGTTATTTTCTTCTACCCACTTGATTTCACTTTTGTGTGTCCATCTGAGCTAATTGCTTTTGATCACCGCATGGAAGAGTTCACTAAGCGTGGTGTTGAAGTGATTGGTGTTTCTATTGACTCACAGTTCACTCATAACGCATGGCGTAACACTCCAGTAGACAAGGGTGGTATTGGCCAAGTTAAATACACTCTAGTTGCTGACGTTAAGCACGAAATTTGTAAAGCATACGATGTTGAACATCCTGAAGCGGGTGTGGCTTTCCGTGGTTCATTCTTAGTAGATAAAGAAGGCCAGGTTCGTCATCAAGTGGTTAACGATTTACCACTAGGTCGTAACGTTGATGAAATGATCCGTATGATTGACGCACTTCAGTTCCATGAAGAGCACGGTGAAGTTTGTCCAGCGGGCTGGTCAAAAGGCGAAAAAGGTATGACTGCAAGCACTGAAGGTGTAGCGGCATACTTAAAAGACAACTCTGATAAGCTATAATTTAGCGTATTAGAGACAATAAAAAAGCTGCTTCGGCAGCTTTTTTATTGGATCAAACTCATGGTTTAGTATTGAGTTTGTCGATGTAAATAAATAGTTGGCCATTAATAGCCGGCGAAAAGTGATAAAAAAATTGGGCTTAACTATTCGTTTGCTAGATCCTTGCTATCATCTTGGTCCACTAACGGCCAACCGCCCAGCGCCTTCCAACGGTTAACGATTAGGCAAAATAATTCGGCCGTGCGTTCAGTATCGTATAAAGCTGAATGCGCCTCGTTATTATCGAAAGCTATCCCAGCCATTTTACAAGCTTTAGCTAACACTGTATGGCCAATCGCAAGACCTGCTAGTGTCGCGGTATCAAAACTTGCAAAAGGATGAAATGGAGAACGCTTTAAGCCGTTTCGTTCAATCGCTTGGTTAACAAAACCTAAGTCAAAAGCGGCGTTATGAGCAACAATAATACTGCGATGGCAATCTGCTGCTTTTTGAGCCTTTTTGACTTCTTTGAATATTTCTAAAAAAGCGACTTTTTCGTCAACGGCTCCACGAAGTGGGTTGGTGGGGTCAATACCATTAAACGCCAGTGCTGCAGGTTCTAAGTTTGCCCCTTCAAAAGGTTCAATATGAAAGTGAAGCGTTTTATCAAGTTCAATAATCCCATCGCTATTCATTTTTAATAAGCTGACTGCAATTTCAAGCAACGCATCGGTATTGGCATTAAACCCTGCTGTTTCGACATCGATAACCACAGGGAAATAGCCACGAAAGCGGTGTTTAAACTTGTTAGCGTCGCAAATATCAGTCATTACAGTCTTTATCCTCAATAGCTATCATTTATCGGTGCAAATGATGTAGGCCGAGTATTATGCGCAAACTCAAGCGCAGTGTCATGTTTGATTGTGGTTTTTATCATCGATTAACCATGATTGTTTTCTAAAGGAACAGACTTTGGGGCCGATAGTAAGAATGTAACTAGGTATAAAGGGTGTTTTTATGTGGCGAAAACTGATCGTTCTCACAAGTTTGTGTCTTTGCTCAACAGCCCATGCTGATTTGAGGCACTACGTTGCATCACTTGAAAACTCAGCATGGCGTGTTGGCGAGAATAATCCAATAGAGTGTCGCTTGGAGCATGATATTCCTGATTATGGCCGTGCAATATTTACCAGTAGAGCCGGGAAAAGTTTAAATTTAAGTTTCACCTTAGATATGTGGCTCAAGCCTGATGCTGTGACTAAAGCAACGTTAATTAGCCGAGCCCCTAGCTGGCGTCCAGGGCATAATGCTAAAGAAATTACTGAGTTAACTTACAGTAAGCAGTTTAATGGTGAAGTGCCTAAAAAAGCTGCCTGGTCAATGTTAAATGAGTTG
Organism: Shewanella vesiculosa; assembly: GCF_009994065.1. Taxonomy (NCBI): domain Bacteria; kingdom Pseudomonadati; phylum Pseudomonadota; class Gammaproteobacteria; order Alteromonadales; family Shewanellaceae; genus Shewanella; species Shewanella vesiculosa. Next base: position 7,161 of record NZ_JAACSD010000008.1, on the reverse strand, counting down.
AGTCAGGGGATGGAGCCGACGTTTTATTATGCTGATTGGTACAATAACGATACTAAAATTGCAGTGGGCATATCTTCAGCTAATTTCGGTGGAAAATATCGTGAGTTTCGCGCTTGTTTAGCAAATTTACTGCCTTATAGTTTTGATGATATCGCTTTTACAGTATTAAATTATCAAGAAGGTGGGGTAGAACTGACGCGTTTTTCTACCCAGCAGTTACAAAAAATACAGCGTTACTTGTCTTTTGATCCAGACGTTGAGCTGATTTTAGTTGATGCATACACAGACAGTTACGGTGGACGCTCTATTAATCAGAGGGTGTCAGATAAACGAGCTGCCTCAGTGAAAGATATTTTAATTGCTAGCGGTATCCCTAAAGATCGTATTCATACATCCGGTCATGGTGAAAAACGCCATGTTGCAGGCAATGATCTTGCCGAAGAACGTAAGCTAAATCGCCGAGTTGTAATTAAAATAACCAAGCCTATCTAATTCCTCTCATTTATTTTTTAGCTGCGCTACTTAGCGCAGTTAAACTCAGTTGTTTATTTATCACTATCTCTTTGGCCTTGAGCTAAAATAAATACCTTTTGATTGAATGCCGAAGTGTAAAAAGCTTACTAACTTTTTATTAACGGGTTCGATGCTGAAGGTTGAATACCAAGATGTATACTCATATGAGATTAATGTTGATTGCTGCGGCAAAAAAAAGACAAAAAAAACCCACTTAATCCAAGTGGGCTAAATAATTTGCAATCAACAAATCTAAGGAAGGAAGTCAAACATAAGAACTAGAGAAAACTGAGGTATTGGGTTACATCAGTTTGGAGTTCTTGATTTTCAATATCTGAATCACATGTCTTGAAAACAAGATCATAATAGAATTAATACACTAAACTGACAAACTAGAAAAATTACTCTTTACGATTAGTAAAACTAATCCTTTTTAAGGGTCTTATATTTTTATATCTGCCCTAATCGGCTTATGTAGCGGTTTTCTAAGTTGTTATTTACATTTTTTGCATAAGTATTCGGATTAGATAATTGTGTAATGATTTTATTTAACAAATAGAACATATTTGCGTAAATCATAAAGCCTAATAATGTTTCACAATGTGATTAATATTGCTCTTAATCGTTATTAATAGACTTCAGTTACTGCGATGAAAAATACTTCAGGTCAGTTTCTTTTGATCCTGTCCCCGAATAGTGTGATAAATAAGCCGCACTTTACCTCGCTCAAAACCATATTTAAGTGGAGTGTATTTTTAGCTTAACTTTTATTAACGTTTACGTTTATGTGGACGTGCGATAATGGGACTGCAGCGATTATTTTATATTCATTTGTGGTTACATTTTTTACTTTCGCAAGGGCTAATTGTCGGCTGTCAGCGCCAAGTAATATACTATCTTGATGGCATACTTTAGTTAACCGCTTGTTAATTATTAGGTGGAATACATTAATAAAGCTTCATCTCTTGCTGTTCCTGAGGTTTTTCGAGTGTTTCAGTTCATTTTGAGCAAAATAAAGTCTGTTTTTACCTTGGTACATTATTCACAAGCGTGTTGGTACTCGGTATAGTAAGCCAACTTTTACAACCTAAAAATTGATGTTCAAATTATGTTTGTTTGGCCCATTTCTGTCTATTACGAAGATACCGATGCTGGCGGTGTTGTGTACCATTCGAATTACCTAAAATTTTTCGAACGAGCTCGTACTCAATGGTTAAAAGCGATGGGTGTTAGTCAAGCGGAACTGTTGACAGAAGACATTGCTTTTGTCGTTAAACATGCTGCATTAGATTTTTGTAAAGCAGCGAAGTTTGAACAGGATTTAGTCGTTGAATCCAAGGTTATAGAATTAAAAAAAGTGTCGTTGGTGTTTCACCAGCGCCTAGTTGATCATCAGGGTGATTGCTATTGTGAAGCGACAGTGGTTGTCGCGTGTATATCTTTATCACGTATGCGTCCCCGCGCTATTCCCCTAAATATTGTTCAGGAGTTTGACAGTGCACGCTGAAATTTCATTTATTGGTTTGTTTTTAGAAGCCAGTGTGTTGGTAAAGTTAGTTATGCTGACCTTGTTGGCATTATCGATTGCCTCATGGGCTGTGATCCTTCAACGCAACAAATTATTAAGCTCAGCAAGAGTCAAGTCATTACGTTTTGAAGATACTTTCTGGTCTGGAGTGGACTTAAATCGACTTTATAAAGAACTGATAGCCAGAGGAAGTGCGATTTCTGGCTTAGAATCGATGTTTGTTGCTGGTTTTAAAGAATATACCCGTTTGAGTAAAGTAAACAGTAAAGCACCTGAAGCGGTTATGGATGGCACCTCTCGAGCAATGCGAGTGAGTTTGTCACGTGAAATGGAAAAACTTGAAAACCATTTACCGTTATTGGCAACCATTGGTTCAACGAGCCCATACATTGGTTTGTTCGGAACTGTTTGGGGGATTATGAATTCCTTTATTGCGCTAGGTGCGGTAGAAAACGCAACTCTTGCAATGGTTGCTCCAGGTATTGCAGAGGCATTGATTGCCACGGCAATGGGTCTGTTTGCCGCTATCCCTGCTGTTATTGGTTATAACCGTTTTACAACGCAAGTTGATAAAATTGAAATGACTTATGCTAACTTTATGGAAGAATTCTCCAACATATTGCAACGTCAAGCATATAGCGAGAAGGAAGCTGTTTAATGTATCAGCGTAAACGTCGTCGCCCAGTTGCAGAAATCAACGTTGTGCCTTACATCGACGTTATGTTGGTGTTGTTGATTATTTTTATGGTGACAGCGCCTATTGTATCCCAAGGGGTCAAAGTAGAATTACCGCAAGGTAATGCGGAATCTTTACCACCGGACAGTAAGCCTCCTATCGTTGCTTCAATTGACGCTGATGGGCAATATTTCTTGAATACAGGTAGTAGCTCAAATTCTCAGGCAATGGACTTAGAGCAGGTATCAACTGAAGTTGGCGCGTTAATCCTACTTGAACCGTTAAGGCCTGTAGTCGTAAAGGCCGATCGTGCAATACCTTACGAAAGTGTTATTCAATTAATGATTAGCTTGCAAGGCGCTGGTGTACCAGCAGTAGGGTTAATGACCGATTCACCAAAGGAGAAATAGGTGGCTGGCAAATCAGATTTAACTGTACCGATGTCTATTTCTGCTGGTATTCACATTGGGTTTATCATCATCTTGGCTTTAGGCATTAGTTTTGACGATAAGCCGAAGGTAATGCAAACGGCTGCTGCAAGTGCGCCAGCTTTGAAAGCGATCGTGATTGATCAACAGAAAGTGAATGATAGAGTTGAGCAGTTAAAGAAGCAAAAACAAGATGTGGCTCAGCAAGAAAAGGCTCGTCAAGCAGAATTAGAACGTAAAGCATTAGAAGCCCGTCGCGAGCGTGAACGCGAGCAGGAAAAAATTAAAACCTTAGAGATCCAGCGTAAACAAAAAGAGCAGGAAACTCAAAAGGCCAATGATGCCGCTAAAGCTGCTCAAGCAAAGCAGGTACTAGAAAAAGAGCGCGCAGATAAAGCTGAAGTGGTTCGCAAACAGAAAGAACAGGAACAAAAAGCTGCAGAAGATGCTGCTAAGAAAGCAGCTGAAAAGCGTAAGCAAGAAGAAGCTGCTGCGAAAAAAGCTCAAGAAGAACGTCAACGTGCTGAAGATGAACGTAAACGTAAGGAAGATGCTGAGCGTAAACGTAAAGCTGAAGCTGATAATAAAGCGCGTCAAGAGCGTGAAATGGCTGAAGCTATGGCTGCAGAGCAAGACTCACTTTCTAAAACGCGCAATAAGCAGGTGTTGTCAGAGGTTGATAAATATAAGGCTATGATTATTGCCACTATTCAACGAAATCTAGTGGTTGATGAGTCAATGCGTGGTAAAAGCTGTCGGGTATTTATTCGTCTAGCTGCAGATGGTTTTGTAACAACAAGCCAAACGTTAGATGGTGATCAGGTTGTTTGTCGAGCAGCGAAAGCCTCAATAAATAAAGCAGGGCGGTTACCTGTGTCACCTGAACCGGCTGTTTATCAGCAATTAAAAGAAATTAATTTAACCGTTTCACCGGAATTTAATTAATATTAATCGTATTTAATGATGGAATTGAGTTAAAAGGAGTCGCATGAAAAATTTGGCTAAATGGCTAACGCTGGTATTGATAGTGTTAACTACACCCGCTCGCGCAGCGTTAGATATTGTGATTACAGAAGGGGTTGATGCAGCAAGACCTATCGCTGTGGTGCCTTTTGTATGGCAAGGGCAAGGTCCTGCTCCAGCATCTATTTCTGATGTTGTGGTATCTGATTTGGCTCGTAGCGGTACCTTTAAAACTCTCGATGTACGTGCATTACCACAGTCATCTATTGCGTCAGTGAATGATTTTACTGCTCAGAATTGGACTAATGTTGAAGCTGAAGCACTTGTTGTTGGCTCGATTAAGCCCTATGGCGCCGATCAGTATTTAGTGAGTTTTGAACTCATTGATTTAGTTAAAGCACAGCTTCAAGCTGGCAAAGGACCTCAGAATAACAGTGAGTTATTGCTTGAAAGCCGTGAAACCGTTATCAGTGCAAACCAATTTAGACAATATGGTCACCGTATCAGTGATATTGTTTATGAAAAGCTGACAGGAATTCGTGGTGCATTTTTAACCCGTATTGCATATGTTGTGGTAAAACAAGGTCAAAAAGCACCTTACCATCTAATGATTGCTGACTATGATGGCTATAATGAGCAAATGTTATTGCGTTCACCTGAGCCATTGATGTCACCGACTTGGTCTCCTGATGGTCGTCGTTTAGCGTATGTGAGTTTTGAAAATAGAAAAGCCGAAATTTTTGTGCAAGACATTTATAGTCAAACACGCACTTTAGTGAGTAGTTTTGATGGCATAAATGGTGCGCCAGCATTTTCACCAGATGGTAAAAAACTCGCTGTCACTTTGTCAAAAGACGGTCAACCAGATATTTATATAATTGATATAACAACTAAAGCTGCTCGACGTATCACAGACCATTACGCAATTGATACTGAGCCTTCTTGGTTCCCAGATGGTAAGTCTATTTTGTTTACGTCTGAACGAGGTGGCAAGCCACAGTTATATCGAGTAAATTTAGATACAAATAAAGTCTCGCGCATGACTTTTGAAGGAGAATGGAACCTCGGTGGTTCAATTACCCCAGACGGTCGTAGTATGATTTTTGTAAACCGTACTAACGGTAAGTACCATATTGCTAGAATGGATCTTGCAACACGTTTTATGCAGGTGCTTTCATCAACTCAACTTGATGAATCGCCAAGTGTTGCCCCTAATGGCACTATGGTTATCTACGGTACAACCCATCAAGGTAAGCAAGTATTAGCTGCTGTTTCTATGGATGGCAGATTTAAAGCAAGATTGCCTGTCGGCCAAGGCGAGGTGAAATCACCAGCATGGTCTCCGTTTCTCTAAATAGATATTGATAAGGATTTAAAATGGATCTGAATAAGTTGTTTAAAGCTATGTTGGTTGCAGTTCCGCTTATGGCACTGAGTGCCTGTAGCTCAACTTCAGACTCTGAAACTGACGCTAACGGTTCTATGAGTGGTACAGGTAGTGAATATGGTGTTGGTGGTATTGAAACAGGTGGTGTCGCTCCTGTGTTAAGCCCAACAGAGCAGCAACGTTTAAAAGAACAGGAATTACGTCGTCAAAATATCATTTATTTTGATTTTGACCGTAGTGAAGTTCAAAGCGAAAATGCTGAAATACTTCAAGCTCATGGTAACTATTTAGTTGAGCATCCAAATGTTCGCGTATTGATTGAAGGTCATGCTGACGAACGTGGTACTCCTGAATACAACATTGCACTAGGTGAGCGTCGTGCTAAAGCGATTGCTAAGTATTTACAAGGTATGGGCGTTCAGGCTGGCCAAATGAGCATAGTCAGTTATGGCGAAGAAAAGCCATTGGATTTTTCTCGTAACGATACTGGTTTTGCTAAAAACCGTCGTGGTGTGTTAGTTTACTAAGTAAAAGAAGTACAAGGCCAACCTTTATCGGTTGGCCTTTTTTTAGGAGATAAAAATGAAACAAGCCATATTAGTTGCGGCAATGTTTTTCACAACGGCTTCAGCTTTTGCTGCTCCAGCCCCTGTTGAAGATGTTGCAGGTGGTTCTAATAATGACAGAGTGTCAAGATTAGAACGCATCATTAAAGCAAAGCAGCAAGGCGAGTTTGATATGCAGCGCCGTATGGACTCGTTGCAAAATGAAGTGTTAGAGTTAAGAGGTATTACTGAGCAACAAAATTATCAAATGAATCAGATATTGCAGCGTCAACGACAGCTGTATGAAGAAATTGCTAATCTTACTGCTAAGTCATCAACTCCAGCAGTGCCAGCTCAAGCTGACGCGACAACAGTGGCGGCTGCCAGTTCAACGTTGGATGAAACCGGAAGCTATGAGGCTGCAGTGAATTTAGTCCTCAAAGAACGTAAATACGATGAAGCAATTCCTGCTTTTCGTACCTTCATATCAACATACCCTGAATCTAATTATGCCGCTAATGCAAACTATTGGTTAGGCCAGTTATTGTATAATAAAAGTGAATACAATGACGCGAAACAAGCTTTTAGTACCGTTGTCAGTAAGTTTGCTGATTCAAATAAGCGTGCTGACAGTTTAGTTAAACTGGGCATGATTGCCGAAAAAGAAAATGATTCAGCCGGCGCCAGATCGCTTTATAATAAAGTATTAAAAGAGTATGCAGATAGTGCATCTGCACGCCTTGCACAGCAGCAATTATCGGCATTGAAAGGCTAATCAAGACAAAAAACAGCCTCTTAGTCTGTTTTTCATGCAAACAACAAGAAATTATAAATTTGCGCTTGCATGAGAAATTGAAAAAGGTATTATAGGCGCCCTCAGAACGGCATAGCCTTCTGGGGGTGTTAAGAGCTATAACTTATTCTATCGTTACTGTCTAAGTTAGTGTTTCTTAGTTACCAAGATGGGTCGTTAGCTTAGTTGGTCTTGAAACATAGGCAGTTGGCTTTTTCCCAGTAAGAATAGATATTCTTGCAAAACCAAGATGGGTCGTTAGCTCAGTTGGTAGAGCAGTTGGCTTTTAACCAATTGGTCGAAGGTTCGAATCCTTCACGACCCACCA
>NZ_JAACSD010000025.1:0-24091 GCF_009994065.1 Shewanella vesiculosa | reverse complement strand
ACGGTTTACGTTTCGCTATCCGTGAAGGTGGCCGTACAGTTGGTGCAGGTGTTGTAGCTAAAATCATCGCGTAATAGCGACTTTAGTGAACACTATAAAAGGAAGCTTAGGCTTCCTTTTTTATTTTTAAAATTTAATAATCAATGCTGGCATTCGTTCATAGAATGTGTAAAATGCGCCGCAGTTGATTGTAAAAAGACTTTTGAAGACTATTTACACAATGGGCTTGATCTTAGAAAGAAGATCTGTATAATTGCCCACTCGCTGACAAGTGTAGCGTAAATTATAATGTTTAACCAAATAGGTTACTCATTTTCACAGCGACTCCGATTGGGAGTCGAACGGTTAAATCATCTCGCTCTGCTTTTCCATTAGGAAGAAGCTAGAGGGTGATTTTTTATATGTCCATTTTAGGAGCTCTGGTCAATGCAGAACCAAAGAATCCGTATCCGCTTGAAAGGCTTTGATCATCGTTTAATTGATCAGTCTACAGCGGAAATCGTTGAAACTGCTAAGCGTACAGGCGCGCAGGTTCGTGGTCCAATTCCACTACCTACTCGCAAAGAGCGTTATACCGTTTTGATCTCTCCGCACGTTAATAAAGATGCTCGTGATCAGTACGAAATTCGTACCCACAAGCGTTTAGTTGACATCGTAGAGCCAACAGAAAAGACTGTAGACGCGTTAATGCGTTTAGATCTTGCGGCTGGTGTCGACGTTCAGATTAGCTTAGGTTAATTGAGATCCTTAGAAGAGGTTTGAGAGATGGCTATCGGTCTTATTGGTCGTAAAGTGGGTATGACTCGCATCTTCACTGAAGATGGTACGTCAATCCCTGTAACAGTAATCGAGATTGCAGGCAACCGTGTTACTCAAGTGAAAACTTTAGAAACTGACGGTTACCGTGCACTTCAAGTGACTACTGGTACCAAAAAAGCCAATCGCATCACTAAAGCAGAAGCAGGTCACTTTGCCAAGGGCGGCGTAGAAGCCGGTCGTGGTTTGTGGGAAATGCGTTTAGCAGATGGTGAAGGCGAAGGCATTGAAGTTGGTGCTGAAATTAATGTTGATATTTTCGCTGAGACAGTGAAAGTAGACGTTACTGGTCAATCTAAAGGTAAAGGCTTCCAAGGCGGTGTTAAGCGTTGGAATTTCCGTACTCAAGATATGACACATGGTAACTCTTTGGCACACCGTTCGAATGGTTCTATCGGTCAGAACCAAACGCCTGGTCGTGTATTCAAAGGCAAGAAAATGTCAGGCCATATGGGTGCTGAGCAAGTAACAACTCAAAATCTACACGTAGTACGTGTTGATGCAGAGCGTAACTTGTTGTTAGTACGCGGCGCAGTTCCAGGCGCTACCAATGGTGACTTGATTATCAAGCCAGCAGTTAAAGCTTAAGGTCTGAGGAGATAGTAATGGAATTGGTATTGAAAGACGCCCAGAGCGCTCTTGAAGTTTCCGAAACTACCTTCGGCCGTGACTTTAACGAGGCATTGGTTCATCAGGTAGTTGTAGCATATGCTGCAAACGCGCGTCAGGGCACTCGTGCTCAAAAGACTCGTGCGGAAGTAACTGGCTCAGGCAAAAAGCCTTGGCGCCAGAAAGGCACAGGCCGCGCTCGTGCCGGTAGTGTTAAAGGCCCAATCTGGCGTGGCGGTGGCGTAACATTCGCTGCTAAAACACAAGATCACAGCCAAAAAGTTAACAAGAAGATGTACCGTGGTGCTCTAAAGAGCATTTTCTCTGAATTGGTACGTCAAGAGCGTTTAGTTGTTGTTGAATCGTTTGGTGTTGAAGCTCCTAAAACTAAAGAGCTGAAAGCTAAACTGAAAGCAATGAACTTAGAAGACGTTCTAATTGTTACTGCAGAAGTTGATGAGAATTTATTCTTAGCAGCTCGCAACTTATACAAAGTTGACGTGCGTGACGTAGCGGGTCTTGACCCAGTTAGTCTAATCGCATTCAACACTGTTCTTGTTACTGCTGATGCAGTGAAGCAAATCGAGGAGATGCTAGCATGATCCGCGAAGAACGTTTGCTAAAAGTTATTCTTGGTCCACATATCTCTGAAAAGAGTACTGTGCTTGCTGAGAAAAACAACACTGTAGTTTTCCGCGTAGCCATCGATGCAACTAAAGCAGAGATTAAAGCTGCAGTAGCGAAGCTATTTGAAGTTGAAGTTGATTCTGTTCGCACTTTAGTTAATAAAGGCAAAACCAAGCGTACCGGTGGCCGTGTAGGTCGTCGTATCGATTGGAAAAAAGCTTATGTTACTTTAGCTGCTGGTGCTGAAATCGATTTCGTCGGCGGCGCTGAATAAGCAAAGGAGAATTATCATGGCAGTTATTAAGTGTAAGCCAACCTCTCCAGGTCGTCGCCACGTAGTTAAAGTGGTGAATACGGACCTGCATAAGGGTAAACCTTTTGCTGGCCTGTTGGCGAAAAAATCTAAAAGTGGTGGCCGTAATAATACTGGCCGTATCACTGTACGCCACGTAGGTGGTGGACATAAGCAGCACTATCGTATTGTTGACTTTAAACGCAACAAAGATGGTATCCCTGCGAAAGTTGAACGTCTTGAATACGATCCAAACCGTACAGCGCACATTGCGTTAGTACTGTATGCAGATGGTGAGCGTCGTTATATTCTTGCTGCAAAAGGCATGAAAGCTGGCGACCCAATCCAATCTGGCTTGGATGCAGAAATCAAGACTGGTAACGCTAGACCGTTACGCAACATTCCAGTAGGTAGTGTTGTACACGCTGTCGAAATGAAGCCTGGTAAAGGCGCTCAAATCGCACGTTCAGCTGGTGCTTATGTACAAGTTGTTGCTCGTGATGGTGCTTATGCAACTCTACGTCTTCGCTCTGGCGAAATGCGTAAAGTTCCAGTAGATTGCCGCGCGACATTTGGTGAAGTTGGTAATGCCGAACACATGCTACGCCAGTTAGGTAAAGCAGGTGCTAAGCGCTGGAGAGGCATACGCCCTACAGTTCGCGGTGTTGCAATGAACCCAGTAGACCATCCACATGGTGGTGGTGAAGGCCGTACTTCTGGTGGACGTCATCCAGTGAGTCCATGGGGTGTGCCGACTAAGGGTTATAAAACTCGTAGCAACAAGCGCACTGATAAGTACATCGTACGTCGTCGTAATAAATAGTAAGAGGATTCGCCATGCCACGTTCTCTCAAGAAAGGTCCCTTCATTGACCTGCACTTGCTGAAGAAGGTAGAGAAAGCGATGGAAGCGGGAGACAAAAAGCCAATTAAGACTTGGTCTCGTCGCTCAATGATCATCCCTAATATGATTGGGTTGACCATCGCTGTCCATAATGGTCGTCAGCACGTACCTGTGTTCGTAACTGACGAAATGATCGGCCACAAGCTTGGTGAATTTTCACCAACTCGCACTTATCGCGGCCATGCTGCAGATAAGAAAGCGAAGAAGCGTTAATACGGGAGGAATAAGATGGAAGTTTTAGCTAAACATCGTTTTGCTCGTACGTCTGCGCAGAAGGCCCGTCTAGTTGCTGATCAAATTCGCGGATTGCCTGTTTCTAAGGCGCTCGAGATTTTGACATTCAGCCCCAAGAAAGCCGCCGTACTAGTAAAAAAAGTACTTGACTCAGCTATCGCAAACGCCGAACACAACGAAGGTGCTGACATTGATGAGCTTAAAGTTGGAGCCGTCTTCGTAGATGAAGGCCCAACAATGAAGCGTATCATGCCACGTGCTAAAGGCCGCGCTGATCGTATCATGAAGCGTACCAGCCACATTACTGTGGTTGTAGCAGATCGCTAGGAGAAGAGAGCAATGGGACAGAAAGTACATCCTAATGGTATCCGTCTGGGTATCACTAAGCCTTGGATCTCTACCTGGTACGCAGATAAGTCAGACTATGCAAATAATCTGAACAGCGACTGGGAAGTGCGTCAATATTTAACTGAAAAGTTAAAAGCCGCATCAGTATCTAAGATTGTCATTGAACGCCCAGCGAAAAGCATCCGCGTTACCATTCACACTGCCCGTCCAGGTATTGTGATTGGTAAGAAAGGTGAAGACGTTGAAGTATTACGTGCACATGTGTCTAAAATCACTGGCACTACTGCTCAAATCAACATCGCTGAGATCCGTAAGCCTGAATTAGACGCTAAGCTCGTTGCTGACTCTATTGCTCAGCAGTTAGAGCGTCGTGTTATGTTCCGTCGTGCTATGAAGCGCGCAGTTCAAAACGCAATGCGCATTGGTGCTCAAGGTATCAAAGTTCAAGTGAGCGGCCGTTTAGGCGGCGCAGAAATCGCGCGTGCAGAATGGTATCGTGAAGGTCGTGTACCTTTGCATACTTTGCGTGCTGATATCGACTATTCAACCGCAGAAAGTCACACGCAGTATGGTGTGATTGGTATTAAAGTTTGGATCTTCAAAGGCGAAGTTCTAGATGGTTTAATTCCAGCTATTGAAGAGCCGAAGCAGCAACCTAAGCGTAAGCCTCGTGGTAAATAGGAGAAACTTTTATGCTGCAACCTAAACGTATGAAGTTTCGCAAGATGTTCAAGGGCCGCAACCGCGGTCTAGCGAACGGTACTGAAGTTAGCTTTGGTACTTTCGGTTTGAAAGCAGTCGGCCGTGGCCGTTTAACTGCACGTCAAATTGAATCTGCACGTCGTGCCATGACACGTCATGTTAAACGTCAAGGACAAATTTGGATTCGAGTTTTCCCTGACAAGCCAATTACCTCTAAGCCTCTTGAAGTGCGTATGGGTAAAGGTAAAGGTAACGTTGAATACTGGGTATGTCAGATTCAACCTGGTAAGGTTCTTTATGAGATGGGTGGTGTTCCTGAATCGTTGGCTCGTGAAGCCTTCGCTTTAGCTTCTGCTAAACTTCCTCTGAAGACTACCTTCGTAACTAAGACGGTGATGTAATGAAAGCGAGCGAACTAAGAGAAAAGAGCGTTGAAGAACTTAACGCTGAATTACTTGGTCTGCTGCGTGAGCAGTTTAACCTGCGTATGCAACACGCTACTGGTCAGTTGACTCAAACGAATCAGTTGAAACTAGTGCGTCGTAACATTGCACGTGTTAAGACCATTATTACTTCTAAGGCAGGTGCGTAATGTCTGATAAAATCCGTACTTTGCAAGGTAAAGTAATTAGCAACAAAATGGACAAGTCTATTACTGTTGCTATTGAGCGCCAAGTGAAACATCCTATTTATGGGAAGTACATTAAGCGTACTACTAAGATCCATGCACATGACGAAACTAATCAGTGTAATGAAGGCGATTTCGTGGCTATTAGCCAGTGCCGCCCTCTATCTAAGACTAAGTCTTGGACACTAGCTGAAGTAGTAACAAAAGCCTAATTTTTATTAGGTTAACGTAAACGGCTCCAGCATTTGGGGCCGTTTGTATTTTTTGCTATGCATTCCAAAAATGTGTGTTATACTTGCGCGCCAATTTTGAGTAAATTATTGCTTGATTTTGGTTCAAAATATACTCCCATAGTGGGATTGTGTAGTAACGATAGCGGAGCACTTGAAATGATCCAAATGCAATCGACTCTAGACGTCGCATGTAACAGCGGCGCACGCAGAGTTCAGTGTATTAAGGTCTTGGGTGGCTCTCATCGTCGTTATGCCGGTATCGGCGACATTATCAAAGTTTCTGTTAAAGAAGCGATTCCTCGCGCTAAAGCGAAGAAAGGTGATGTATATAACGCGGTGGTAGTCCGTACTAAGAAAGGCGTACGTCGTCCAGACGGTTCTGTCATTCGCTTCGATCGGAATGCAGCGGTATTGCTTAACGCAAACCTTGCACCGATTGGTACTCGTATCTTTGGCCCAGTGACACGTGAATTGCGTAATGATAAATTCATGAAAATTGTCTCGCTGGCACCAGAAGTACTGTAAGGAGCTTCAAATGGCAGCTAAAATCCGTCGTGAAGACGAAGTAATTATATTAGCAGGTAAAGACAAGGGTAGCCGCGGTAAGGTTTCTCAAGTTCTACCTACTGGTAAGTTAATTGTTGAAGGCCTCAATCTTGTTAAAAAGCACCAGAAACCTAACCCTCAATTGGGTGTGACTGGCGGCGTTATCGAGAAAGAAGCACCGATTCAAACATCAAACGTTGCGATCTTTAACCAAGCCACAGGCAAGGCAGATCGTGTTGGTTTCCGATTTGAAAACGGCCAAAAAGTCCGTTTCTTTAAGTCGAACAGCGAACTCGTTAAGTAATTTGGAGTAAACGATGGCGAAACTGCATGATAAATATCAAGAGACTGTAGTCGCTGAACTAGCTAAAAAGTTCGGTTACAGCAGTGTCATGCAAGTCCCTCGGATTGAAAAAATCACCCTAAACATGGGTGTGGGCGAAGCTGTTGCAGATAAGAAAGTTATGGAGCACGCGCTCCGTGACATGACTGCAATCGCTGGCCAGAAACCAATTGTAACTGTTGCTCGTAAATCAGTTGCTGGTTTTAAAATCCGTGAAGGCTACCCTATTGGCTGTAAAGTGACCCTACGCGGTGAGCGTATGTGGGAATTTTTAGAGCGTTTAGTTGACATTGCAATACCACGTATTCGTGATTTCCGTGGCTTAAGCGCAAAAGCGTTTGACGGTCGTGGTAACTACGCAATGGGCGTGCGTGAGCAGATCATCTTCCCAGAAATCGATTATGATAAAATCGATAAAATTCGTGGTATGGATATTGTTATCACTACTACTGCGAAGAATGATGAAGAAGGTCGTGCTTTGTTAGACGCTTTTAACTTCCCATTCAAGAAATAAGGGTAGCATAATGGCAAAAACATCTATGAAAGCACGTGAAGCAAAACGTGCGCAGCTCGTAGCTAAATATGCTGAAAAGCGTTTAGCACTTAAGGCTATAATCAGCAGCCCTGCAACTTCTGAAGAAGATCGTTGGGATGCCGTACTTAAGTTACAAGCTCTACCACGTGATTCTAGCGCTGCGCGTCAACGCAACCGCTGTAATCAAACTGGTCGCCCACATGGTTTCCTACGTAAATTCGGCTTAAGCCGTATTAAATTACGTGAAGCAACCATGCGTGGTGAAGTTCCTGGTCTGCGTAAGGCCAGCTGGTAAGCACTTGTCACGGAGTAAGCTAATATGAGCATGCAAGATCCTATTGCGGATATGTTAACCCGTATTCGTAACGGCCAAGCTGCTAACCACGTATCTGTTAAGATGCCTTCAGCTAAGTTAAAAGTAGCAATTGCGAAATTACTTAAAGATGAAGGTTTCATTACTGAATACGCCGTAGCAGATGAAGCTAAGCCTGAATTAGAAATTACATTAAAGTACTTTCAAGGCAAACCAGTCGTTGAGACTATCCAGCGTGTAAGTCGCCCTGGTCTTCGTATTTACAAAGGTAAAGACGAGTTACCAAAGGTGATGGGCGGTCTGGGTATCGCAATTGTGTCCACTTCTAAAGGCTTGATGACTGATCGCGCCGCCCGCCAAAATGGCACGGGTGGCGAGGTTATCTGCTACGTAGCGTAAGGAGCTAGAAATGTCTCGTGTTGCAAAAGCACCAGTCACTGTTCCTGCTGGCGTAGAGGTGACTTTAAACGAACAGACCTTAACTGTTAAAGGCAGTAAAGGAAGTCTGACTCGAGTAATCAACAATGCGGTAAATGTTGTTATCGAAGATGCAGAAGTAAAGTTCCTACCTGTCGAAGGCGTTGCTAACGCTTGGGCTCAGGCTGGTACTGCACGTGCACTAGTAAACAATATGGTTGTTGGTGTATCTCAAGGTTTTGTGAAAAAACTTAAACTAGTTGGTGTAGGTTACCGTGCAAAGATTGCTGGTAGTGACTTAGATTTAACATTAGGTTTCTCACATCCATTAGTACACAAACTGCCCGCAGGCGTTACTGCAGAGTGTCCTAGCCAAACTGAAATCGTGCTTTCGGGCGTCGATAAACAAGAAGTTGGTCAGGTTGCTGCTGTCATTCGCGGATACCGTCCACCAGAGCCTTACAAAGGCAAGGGTGTTCGTTATGACGACGAAGTAGTACGCCGTAAAGAGGCTAAGAAGAAGTAGGTAACGCGATATGGATAAGAAAACATCTCGCTTACGTCGCGCGTTACGTGCACGTAAGAAGATCCAAGAGCTGGGCGTGAATCGTCTGGTTGTACATCGTACACCGCGTCACATTTATGCTCAGGTGATTAATCCTGAAGCTCAGGTGTTGGCAGTTGCTTCAACCGTTGAAAAAGCGGTTAAAGAGCTACTAAAGAGTACCGGTAACGTTGATGCGGCTAAAGCAGTAGGTAAAATTGTTGCTGAGCGTGCGATCGAGAAGGGCGTAGCAACAGTTGCGTTCGACCGTTCTGGTTTCAAGTATCATGGTCGTGTAGCTGCACTAGCAGATGCCGCTCGTGAAGCTGGCCTGAAGTTCTAAGGGGTTATAAAAATGGCTAAATTAGAAGCTCAGCAAAAAGACGATCTGCAAGAGAAATTGATTGCAGTTAATCGTGTTTCTAAAGTAGTTAAAGGCGGTCGTATCTTTAGCTTCACTGCACTAACAGTTGTGGGTGATGGTAATGGTAAGATCGGCTATGGCTATGGTAAAGCGCGTGAAGTTCCAGCTGCTATTCAAAAAGCAATGGAAAAAGCCCGTCGAAATATGGTAACCGTGGAGTTGAATGCAGGTACTTTGCATCACCCAGTTAAAGGTCGCCATACTGGTTCTAAAGTTTATATGCAACCAGCATCACAGGGTACCGGTATTATTGCCGGAGGCGCAATGCGTGCCGTATTGGAAGTAGCAGGCGTTCATAACGTTCTGTCAAAAGCATACGGTTCTACTAACCCGATCAACATCGTTCGCGCAACTGTCGATGCGTTGGTGCACATGAAGTCACCAGCTCAAATCGCAGCAAAACGTGGCCTGAATGTTGATGAAATTCGGGGGTAATGCACCATGGCTACTAAAACTTTAAAAGTCACACAGACTAAAAGCAGCATTGGTCGTTTACCAAAACACCGTGCAACCTTAACCGGTTTAGGCCTACGCCGCATTAATCACACTGTTGAAGTTGAAGATACACCTTCAGTTCGCGGTATGATTAACAAGGTGTACTACATGGTTTCGGTGGAGGAATTAGGATAATGCGTCTAAATACTCTATCTCCAGCAGCAGGTTCTAAATCTGCTCCTAAGCGTGTAGGCCGTGGTATCGGTTCAGGTTTAGGTAAAACAGCGGGTCGTGGCCATAAAGGTCAGAAGTCTCGTTCAGGCGGCGGTGTTCGCGTCGGTTTCGAGGGTGGTCAAATGCCACTTAAGATTCGTTTACCTAAGTTTGGCTTTACTTCGCGTCGCGCTTTGGTTACAGCTGAAGTTCGTGTACTCGAACTAGCAAAAGTTAACGGTGATGTTGTCGATTTGAATGCACTGAAAGATGCGAACGTTATTACTCGCAACATCCAGTTTGCGAAAATCGTTCTTTCAGGTACCATTGACCGCCCAGTGACTGTAAAAGGTCTCAAGGTAACTAAAGGTGCTCGTGCAGCTATTGAAGCTGCCGGTGGCAAGATCGAGGAATAATACGTCGATGGCAAAACCAGGACTTGATTTAAAAAGCGCGAAAGGCGGTTTATCTGAATTGAAAACTCGTCTTCTGTTCGTGATTGGTGCGATTATCGTCTTTAGAGCCGGTTCGTTTGTGCCAATTCCTGGTATTGACGCAGCTGTATTGGCAGAGCTTTTTGCTCAGCAAAAAGATACCATCCTTGGCATGTTTAACATGTTCTCGGGTGGTGCTTTAGAGCGTGCTTCTATCTTCGCATTAGGTATCATGCCGTATATTTCGGCATCGATTATTATGCAGTTATTGACTGTTGTGCATCCTGCACTCGCTGAATTGAAAAAAGAAGGCGAATCAGGACGTAAGAAAATCAGTCAATATACTAGATATGGCACACTCGTGTTGGGTACTTTGCAATCTGTCGGTATTGCAACAGGGTTACCAAATCTGATGCCTGGTCTTGTGGCCAATCCCGGATTTGGTTTTTACTTTGTTGCAGTTGTGAGCTTAGTTACAGGAACTATGTTCCTAATGTGGTTAGGTGAGCAAATTACCGAACGTGGTATTGGTAATGGTATCTCGATATTAATTTTCGCAGGTATTGTTGCTGGTCTACCATCGGCCATCGGTTCAACAGCCGAGCAGGCGCGTCAAGGTGACATGAATGTATTAGTACTACTGTTGCTCGCAGTTATCGTATTTGCTGTAACCTATTTAGTAGTGTTTGTGGAACGTGGTCAACGTCGTATCGTCGTTAACTACGCTAAGCGTCAACAAGGCCGTAAGGTCTTCGCAGCGCAAAGCACCCACTTACCTTTAAAAATAAATATGGCAGGTGTGATTCCACCAATTTTTGCTTCCAGCATTATTTTGTTTCCAGGCACACTGGCTCAGTGGTTTGGTCAAAATGAGTCCATGTCATGGTTAAGCGATTTCGCTTTAGCTGTGTCACCTGGACAACCGCTGTATTCATTATTGTATGCGACAGCAATCATCTTTTTCTGTTTCTTCTATACTGCGTTGGTTTTTAACCCTCGCGAAACAGCGGATAATTTGAAAAAGAGTGGTGCATTCATTCCTGGGATCCGTCCCGGAGAACAGACTTCGCGTTACATTGATAAAGTAATGACACGTTTAACCCTAGCGGGTGCGTTATACATTACCTTTATCTGCTTAATTCCGGAGTTCATGTTAATTGCGTGGAAAGTACAGTTCTATTTTGGCGGTACTTCACTACTAATTATTGTAGTCGTAATCATGGACTTCATGGCTCAGGTTCAGACCCATATGATGTCTCATCAGTATGAGTCTGTGATGAAGAAAGCTAATCTCGTTAACAAAGCAAACTTAGATCGCTTTGGAAAATAAGATTGCTTTTACGGAGTGATGAAATGAAAGTTCGAGCTTCCGTGAAGAAGATCTGCCGTAATTGCAAGATCGTCAAGCGTAGTGGTGTTGTACGTGTGATTTGTGTTGAACCAAAACACAAACAACGTCAAGGCTAAGAAAGAAGTTTGGTCAGCTCAATAATGGGCTGACCAAAATATTGTTTGCAAATCTGTCGTCTGTCGAGTATCCTTTCGGGCTTTTCGCAGATGGCCTTTAACTTTAAGGAGTGCATAGTGGCCCGTATCGCTGGCATTAACATTCCTGATCAAAAGCATACAGTCATTGCTTTGACTGCTATTTTTGGTATTGGACGTACACGCGCTAGAGCAATCTGCGCATCTACTTCAATTGCTGAAGATGCTAAGATCAAGGAATTGAGCGAAGCTCAAATAGATATCCTACGCGAAGAAGTCGCCAAATACACTGTAGAAGGTGACTTGCGTCGTGAGATTTCAATGAACATCAAGCGTCTTATGGATCTTGGTTGTTATCGTGGTCTCCGCCATCGTCGTAGCCTGCCCCTTCGTGGGCAACGTACTAAGACCAATGCGCGCACGCGTAAAGGTCCACGTAAGCCAATCAGAAAGTAACGGGAAGGTAAACCAAAATGGCTAAAGTTCCGTCACGTTCTCCGCGTAAGCGCGTACGTAAACAGGTTGCAGATGGCATGGCTCATATCCATGCGTCTTTCAACAACACAATTGTCACCATTACAGATCGTCAAGGTAATGCGTTGTCATGGGCTACCTCAGGTGGTTCTGGTTTCCGTGGTTCACGTAAATCAACACCATTCGCTGCACAGGTTGCTGCTGAGCGTGCAGGTATTGCTGCTCAAGACTACGGTGTTAAAAACCTTGAAGTTTTCGTGAAGGGTCCTGGTCCAGGTCGTGAATCAGCCATTCGTGCGCTGAACGCTGTTGGTTATAAAATTACTAACATTACCGATGTGACACCTATCCCTCATAATGGCTGTCGTCCACCTAAAAAACGTCGTGTATAACACTGCGTTTATAGGATAGTTGGAGAAAGATCATGGCAAGATACTTGGGTCCCAAGCTCAAGCTCAGCCGCAGAGAAGGTACAGACCTTTTCCTAAAAAGCGGTGTGAGAGCAATCGATTCGAAGTGTAAGCTAGAAACTGCACCTGGACAACATGGCGCACGTAAGCCACGTTTGTCTGAGTATGGTATTCAGTTACGCGAGAAACAAAAAGTTCGTCGTATTTATGGTGTGCTAGAAAAGCAATTCCGTAACTACTACAAAGAAGCTGCACGTCTAAAAGGCAACACTGGTGAAAACTTGTTGCAACTTTTAGAAGTCCGCCTAGATAACGTCGTTTATCGTATGGGTTTCGGTTCTACTCGTGCAGAATCACGTCAGCTAGTAAGCCATAAATCTGTTATGGTTAACGGTCGTGTTGTTAACATTCCGTCATTCAAAGTGTCTGCGAATGATGTTGTAAGCATCCGTGAAAAGTCACGTACTCAAGCTCGTATTAAAGCGGCTTTAGAAGTGTCTGGACAACGCGAAAAGCCTACATGGGTAGAAGTCGACAATGCGAAAATGGAAGGTGCTTTTAAGCGCGTTCCAGAACGTAGCGATTTGTCTGCGGATATTAACGAACAGCTGATCGTCGAGCTTTACTCTAAGTAAAGCTAACAAACAAGAGAGGACACAATGCAGGGTTCTGTTACAGAATTTCTTAAACCGCGTCTCGTTGATATTGAGCAGGTTAATTCAACTCGCGCCAAAGTTACACTAGAGCCACTAGAACGTGGTTTTGGCCATACCTTAGGTAACGCGTTGCGTCGCATCCTATTGTCGTCTATGCCTGGCTGTGCAGTTACTGAAGTCGAAATTGACGGAGTATTGCATGAATACAGCAGTAAGGAAGGCGTACAAGAAGATATCCTTGAGATATTGCTTAATCTTAAAGGATTAGCAGTGACCATCGAGGGTAAAGACGAGGCTTTGCTTACATTAAGCAAGTCCGGCACAGGCCCTGTTACAGCAGCAGATATCACGCATGATGGTGATGTTACCATCGTGAATCCTGATCATGTTATCTGTCACTTGACTGGTAACAATGATATCAGCATGCGTATCCGCGTTGAGCGTGGTCGTGGTTATGTGCCTGCTTCGGCTCGTGCACAAACTGAAGACGATGATCGCCCAATTGGTCGTTTGCTGGTTGATGCTTCTTTTTCACCTGTAGCTCGCATTGCTTATAATGTTGAAGCTGCTCGTGTTGAACAGCGTACTGACTTAGACAAACTTGTGATAGATATGACCACAAACGGTACTATCGATCCTGAGGAAGCCATTCGTCGTTCTGCAACTATTTTAGCTGAACAGCTAGATGCGTTTGTTGAACTACGTGATGTGACTGAGCAGGCTGTTGTAGAAGAGAAACCGGAGTTCGATCCGATTTTGCTGCGTCCTGTCGACGATTTAGAGCTAACTGTACGTTCGGCTAACTGTTTAAAAGCCGAAGCGATTCATTACATCGGAGATCTGGTACAACGCACTGAAGTTGAGTTGCTTAAGACCCCTAACTTAGGTAAGAAATCTCTTACTGAAATTAAGGATGTTTTAGCGTCTCGCGGACTGTCGTTAGGTATGCGTCTAGAAAACTGGCCACCGGCTAGTTTAGCTGACGACCTATAAGTCTCAGGTTAGTACAGATTTAGGTTATAAGGATTAGGTCATGCGCCATCGTAAGAGTGGTCGTCAACTAAACCGCAACAGCAGTCATCGCCAAGCTATGTTCCGTAACATGGCTTGTTCAATAGTTCGTCATGAGATTATCAAGACAACTGTTGCTAAAGCGAAAGAACTGCGTCGCGTTGTTGAACCTCTAATAACACTTGCTAAAGTTGACAGCGTTGCAAATCGCCGTTTAGCTTTCGCTCGTACCCGCGACGCTGAAGTTGTAGGTAAGTTATTTACTGAATTGGGTCCACGCTTCCAGGAACGTCCTGGTGGTTACACTCGTATTCTAAAGTGCGGTCTACGTACCGGTGATAAAGCCCCAATGGCTTACATCGAATTAGTAGGTCGTCCTGAAGCTGCTGAAGCTGTTGAAGTCGAAGCTGCTGAGTAATTAGTTACTCATCGAAAAAACCGAGCCTAGGCTCGGTTTTTTTTACTTTTTTTTGCCTGATTTTATTTTCCAATACTTGCTAGAGTTTGGTTACAAGTTTAAGATTCTCAGTAATTCACGTTGTTCATTTTTTAAAATCATCTCTTTAGTCTTTTGCTACGACACTTCTGCATTCAATACTTCCTGCGATTTAGTGGCATACACCTACTAAGTTTATATCTTGTTTGGTGTATGGGTACCTGAGCAATCAGAGAGTCATATTCCATTCTGTTATGACATAATCATGGCGCGGTAACTTCACCCTAATATCTGTGAGAAATTCGTTTTGTTTTACGTTTTTTATTGATTTATCTCTCGATGTTATTAGTTCAGCTTCATTAAAATGATTACTGATTACTGATTACTGATTACTGATTACTGATTACTGATTACTGATTTACTGGTATCTGTCTGTGGTCTAGGTTTTGTTTTCTCCTAAACAGTTAACCCATAATGTTGCCTAATTTAAGTTGCTCTTGCTGTCGGTTTTTTCGAAACATTTTTAGGGTTTTAAGAAGCTCAATATTGATTATCAGTCTTAACCGACTTTGATTTGATCTAGTCTATTCAAGCAATAAAACCCATTAATGACAAAGACTGTTGAATCAGTACCAATTGCTTTACTCAATGTTGTTGTAAACCTAAGACACAACCGTGTTAGTGATTGATAGAGAAGTGAAGGTCATGCTTGGCGATAGGCTGGTTGTCGCTGTGTAGGCTTTGGGAAGCATCTTATTACAGCTAGTGAAGTTGGCATTAATTGTGGATCAAGTTTTGTTTGCGATTATGCCTCAATATAGGGCTATCTAATGTGCTGTGCTGAGTATAACAGCCACACCCTAGAGAAATTTAAAGCCTTTAAGCTACTGCCTAGTTTACTAGAGTTTCATTGTCGCTAAAGTAGATATTCTTGCTTCGGAGCACAAACGAGTTAAACATGGAAATCTTACCTACCACTACATATCGATCTACTTTTGAATTTGATTGTTTCTGTATCTACATAGTGTGTAAGCATAAAAAAAGCCTCCGAAGAGGCTTTTTTATGCAGTTAAGGGTTATTTTTCTTCAAGCGCTTTTTGACTATAGGTCGGCTTTTCATGCTTTTGTCCCATAGCTTCAGCTACTTCAGGTGGCATATAGTTTTCATCATGCTTGGCAAGCACTTCCGTTGCCGCTAATTTTCCTGATTCTACTAATACACCTTGTGCGACGATCCCTTGACCTTCTCTAAACAAATCAGGTAACAAGTCATCATAAGTCACAACGACACTTCCGCCTGCTGAATCATGTACAGCAAACTCTACATATAAGCTGTCTGGATCTCGATTCATTGAGCCCATTGTAACCATACCGCCTACTCGGATTCGTTGTCCGACTTCAGGCAACACACCTGTGTCGTTTTTGCCGTGAGTAATTTCATATGGAGTATAGAATAAATTCAAATTTGAATTTAGTGCGTATAGCAATAATGAAGTAACGGCTGCAACGCCTGCAATTAATGTCACGGCGAGCGTTAATCTCTTTTTACGTCTTGGATTCACGGTTATTACCTCTTGTTTCTTTCAGGCGTTGTTCACGCGTTATCTTTTTAGCTATTTCAATTAGCACTTTACGCTTTTGTCTAATGCTTAGGGTGATCAATGTTGCCAAGCAGCCAATTGTTACACCATAGGATAACCAAACGTAAAATGCATAACCGCCCATATCTAAAAAATCTTTGAATGAATCAAATTGCATTATTTTGCCTCCTCTGCGGTTGCTAAGTCTCTCACCCAAGGGCGCATACCATTTCGAGCAAGAATTTCTGTTCTATAACGGACGAGGGTAATGGCACCAATCATCATACCAAAACCAACAATGTTTATTAGCAGAGGGTATAGCATATCCGTCGACATGGTAGACTTCTCTGTTATTCTGATGGTCGACGGTTGATGCAAGCTGCTCCACCAATCGACAGAGTATTTAATAATTGGAATATTAATTACGCCGACAATAGCGAGGATACCAGACGCTCTAGCCGCGAGGACTTTGTCTTCAAATGACGCATACAGTGAGATCACGCCTAAGTATAAAAATAATAATACCAATTCTGATGTAAGGCGCGCATCCCATACCCACCAAGCACCCCACATAGGTTTACCCCATGCAGCCCCTGTAAATAATGCAATAAAGGTGATCACCGCGCCTATCGGTGCAATGGCTGCTGCAGCCCAATCAGCCGATTTTATTTGCCAGACTAAACCTATGAATGAAGCAATTGCCATACCCATGTAAGCAGCCATAGACATTGATGCTGCAGGTACATGGATAAAGATGATACGGTAGCTATCACCTTGTTGATAATCGGTTGGGGCAAATAATAATCCCCAAATACTGCCAGTACCGACCATTAATATTGCAAGAATGCTAAACCATGGCAACAAGGTGCCAGACAATTTATATGCCCGTTCAGGGTCTGCGTAAGAATGAAGCCATTTCCACATTAGTTTGTACTCACTCGTAAAGAGGCGCCAATTGCGAAAGGTGCCAAGATTAAAGAACCGACCAACATAGCTGCAAGTATCGCAAGTTGACCATCGTAAGCCATGTTAAGTCCCGCAGCATCAATTGCACTGGTGGCAAAAATGAGTACGGGTATATATAAAGGCAAAATCAGTAAGCTTAGTAGCACTCCACCTTTTCGAAGCCCTACTGTAAGTGCTACACCTATTGCCCCTAGGAGCGACAATATTGGTGTGCCCAATGCTAATGTCAACATTAAGGCACCATAACTATTGCTCTCTAAATGTAATAGTACGGCCAGTAGTGGTGCGACTAAAATCAGTGGTACACCGGTTAGAATCCAATGTGCAAGTACCTTAGCTAATACCATCAATGCTAATGGTTGTGGACTCAGTAGCATTTGTTCTAGGCTACCGTCGTTAAAGTCTGCTTTAAATAAGCGCTCCAACGACAGCATTGATGCTAGTAAGGCCGCAACCCATATAATTCCTGGAGCTACTCTAGTAAGCACCTGAGATTCTGGTCCAATTCCTAGAGGGAAAAGAGTCACCACTAGGATAAAAAATAATAATGGGTTAAAAATATCTCCGCGATGACGAATTGCAATTCTTAAATCACGTTGTAGTAGCGTCATGAATGCTGCGGTGTAGCTGATTCCTCGTTTCATTCAAATACCTTATACAAAGCGATAGTCGAGAGTGATTTTGCGAAGCATAGCATTACTAATAATGCTCATATCCTGATGTGTTGTTAATATCACACATCCACCCGACTCGGCATGTTGAATAAAAAGTTGTTCTAGTTCTTCTACACCTTTTTTATCAATTGCAGTAAAAGGCTCATCAAGGATCCATATTTTACAATTGCTGTATTGTAATCTTGCCAATGCTGTTCGTCGATGTTGCCCTGCGGATAAATGACCCGCAAGCGCCTCTTCAAAACCGGTTAAATTGACTTTGGCCAAAATAGCAGTGGTATCAAAACCATCATAGCCACTGATTCTTAAATTGAAGTTAAGATTTTCTTCTGCAGTGAGCTCACTTTTGACCCCTGCTAAGTGCCCTAGGTACAAGAGGTCATGGTTAAATTCATCCCTGCATCTATTGATGTTTTCACCACAATATTCAACATCTCCTGCATAGGGGCGTGACAAACCTGCAATTATTCGTAATAGACTGGTTTTACCTGCACCATTAGGACCCTCAATTTGGACAATATCACCCGCATTGATATTAAAACTCAGTTCGTCGAATAAAATCCGATCTTCACGAATACAGGTTAATTCGTTGGCACTTAATAGCACTTGTGATTGGTTTGATATGGTCACTTATCCCTCTTATTATGCGTGAGGATGAATTCGAAAAGATATTAACACAAACACTTTTACCGGTTTAGCTTTGTCATGATTAAGTGCTAGCAATTTGATATGGTTCCAAAAAAGAAGATATAGTTTGAACTTTTTTAATGATTGCTAATATATTACCTGAACTACACAGATTGTCTCGATTTAGAGCCTAAGCTGAGATTGTTATCACAAAAAGATGAGTTTTTTTGCTACTTGTAGTAATCTAGCCATTGCTAAAAATGAGTCTGCCTTCTAAATCAAAGGGCAGCGCTAAGCTTGGTATATTTGCAATTAGGAACGATGAATATGAAAAAATTGTTAGTAATGACTGCAGCAGCTGCATTAACTTTGTCTGCAAATGTATTTGCTCAAGAAGGTGAAGCTATTTATAACAAAGCGTGTCAAGTATGTCACAGCATGGGTGTGGCTGGTGCGCCTAAAGTTCATGATACTGCGGCATGGGAACCACGCCTAGCAAAAGGTTTAGATGCCTTAGTGGGTTCGGTTAAGTCTGGTTTAAACGCAATGCCACCAGGTGGCATGTGTACTGACTGTACCGATGATGATTACAAAAACGCAATTCAGTTTATGTCTAAGTAATTTTCAACTAGATCCAAAAACCGGCTTTAATAGCCGGTTTTTTTATGGGTAAATATCGGTAATGTTAAGCTATAACCTTACTGATGCTGCCATTGTTATTGCACTAAGGTATCGAGTGTTAATGTTGCATTATCACCCACCTTGAGCGTTTTTATCGTGCCCTTTAAGTCGCCAGACTGTGGTTTAACACTGCCATTTTTTGACAATACTGCAATGATTTCAACTTCCTGAACTGAACTCAGTTTCACATCCCCCCCCATTGACGTACTGTCATCTAGAGTGATTGTTACCGGTAAGTTACTTGCACTAATTTTAGTCGCCGCCAGCGGCACTTTAGGGCCTTGAGTTGCTCGAGCAAAAATAAACACTGTATCTGAATCAGATACTTTATCAGCTAACTCCGGTGCAATAGTTACTTCAATTTCGACGGTTTTTGCATTACTCGTCACTGCTGACTTTGGTGTTGCATCACCAGACATTGCACCTGATGCTTCATTAAGGCGCATATTCGCTGACTCAATGGCATTCATTAATGCTGTTTTGTCGACATCATTTCGATCGCTGTCTAGGATCATTTGCCAAGCATCGATAGCCTTCTGGTAGTTCGCAGTAAAGAACGCATCCATACCAACGAGAAGCAGTGTTGAGGGATCTTGTGGATCTAATGCTAAAGATTGCTCAATGATGGCTTGAATAGCCGGTGTCATCTGCTGATTCGCTTTATAGTAAAGTGCAGTAGCTTTAGGCCCAAGAAGTTCAGCTTGCGTACCGACTAATTGCATGACTTTATCGAATGCGGCAACGGCTTTATCATATTGGTTAGCAGATATATAAGCATGTCCAAGACTAAACCACGCCTGACTATCCTCTGGCTGTGCTTCCACTTTAGCTTCCATCATTTGTACGCGTTGCGACATGATTTGTGCTGTGTCCATACCTTGATGTGGATTGCTTGCTTGGGGAGGATTCGCTAATTCTTGATAAGCACCGAGGTGTTGATATAAGTAACCTGAAATGGCCAATATGCACAGGGTCATAAAAGCAGGCCATAAGGCGCTCTTTGATTTCATTTCTACGTCAAGAGAATCGTCACCTTTTTGGCTCATGTCTTGAAGTAGATTTATCTCTAGTTCTTTTTTTAATGCCTCAAATTCGACTTGGTCTAATAGATCGTCATTCAATTCCTTTTCAAGAATGGTTATACGTTCGGCAAAAAGTTCAAGGTTAGTTTGTCTACGAACACCAGACTCTTCAGCTCGCAATAGCTTTTGTTGACGAAAATGTGGAACCCAAATCATGATTAGGCCAATAAGTACGACAAGCGCAATAAATATCCAAAATGTGGTCATTGTTTCAATATTCACTTTTAGGTTAACAGAGAAAGCGGCTATACCGCAGTGCTTGGAATCTTGATTATACGGAAAGATTATTAATTGAATAGTAATATAAGGAAGATATGAATCCAAATCCTGAGAGTTGCGTACTGGTTCACAGATTGAATTGTTTGTCTTACTAATAGCGAAACTTTGTTAAGGTAATTGTGTCAGACAGGTTGTCATAAATTTTCGTTTTGATTGAATAGATGCTCATAATGAGACTAGTGACCCAATTTTGTACGAAAATGGCAGACAGAAGCCATCGCAAGTTCTAAAATGCGTTAAAATTCGTTTAAGCTAATGTGCGTATATTAGTTTCACCGCATTAAATAGTGCTACCGTGATTTGTCTGTTTCAGATCCGCTAATTTTTTAGACTAAGGAATACCCATGATTCCAGAACTTGGACATTTCTCGCTAATTCTCGGTTTGGCTTTTGCCTTACTGCTAGCTAGCGTGCCGTTATATGGTTCCGCCCGTAAAGACCAGTATCTCGTTCGTTATGCCTGGCCACTAACATACGGAATGTTTTTTTTCATCAGTCTTTCGGTTATTGCGTTAGGGTATAGTTTCGCTGTCGATGATTTCTCTGTGGCTTATGTCGCACATCATTCTAATTCTCAACTTCCAATATTCTTTAAAATTGCGGCAGTGTGGGGCGGGCATGAAGGGTCACTATTATTCTGGGTATTTGCGTTGTCTGTATGGACCGCATCGGTAGCCTTATTTAGTAAGGGATTAGAAGAAGTCTTTACTGCAAGGGTGTTATCAGTATTGGCGATGATTGTTGTCGGTTTCAGTTTATTTATGATCCTAACATCAAGTCCATTTGAACGGATCTTCCCTATCCCGCTAGAAGGCCGAGATTTAAACCCAATGTTGCAAGATGTGGGCTTAATTTTCCATCCGCCAATGTTGTATTTGGGGTATGTTGGTTTCTCGGTCTGTTTTGCTTTTGCTATTGCGGCTTTAATGAGTGGCAGACTTGACTCCGCTTGGGCTCGTTGGAGTCGTCCTTGGACATTAGCGGCATGGATATTTTTAACCGGTGGTATTTCATTAGGTTCTTGGTGGGCATATTACGAATTAGGTTGGGGCGGTTGGTGGTTCTGGGACCCAGTTGAAAACGCATCATTTATGCCTTGGTTAGTGGGTACCGCTTTAGTGCACTCATTAATTGTGACCGAAAAGCGTGGCGCATTCCGTAACTGGACCGTACTACTGTCTATTTTTGCTTTCTCTTTAAGTTTACTCGGTACCTTTATTGTACGTTCAGGCGTACTTACTTCAGTGCATTCTTTTGCAGCAGATCCAAGCCGTGGTTTGTTTATCTTGTTGTTGCTAGGTATTGCCATTGGTGGTTCATTAACTTTGTTTGCCTTCCGTGCAAGCGAAATGAGTAGCCCAGCTCGATTTGAGCTTAAATCGAAAGAAACCATGTTGTTAATTTGTAATGTGCTTCTGACTGTTTCAGCTGGTACTGTTTTATTGGGTACCTTGTATCCTTTACTCATTGACGCTCTAGGCATGGGTAAGATTTCTGTTGGTCCTCCATATTTTAATGCGGTATTTGTACCTATCGTGTTAGTGCTATTTGGCTTTATGGGAATTGGTCCAATTATTCGCTGGAAAAAATCTAAGGCCGGTGAAATTAAAAGACAGTTACTCATTCCAGCCATTATTGCTTTAGTTGTTGGGGTAGCGGCGCCATTTGTTGCTGGTGGTCAGTTTAATGCTTGGGTAATGTGCGGTGTCGCCGCGACAACATGGATCATGCTATCAACTTTCCGTGCCGCTTATAATATGGTGAGCAATAAAGAGGGTGGCATCAGTCTTAACCGAATCGGGCGTAGTCAGCTCGGTATGCTCTTTGCCCACTTTGGTATCGCGGTATCGGTAATGGGGGCAACAATTGTCTCTAATTATTCGATCGAGAAAAGCGTACGCATGGGGCCTGGAATAAGCCAAGAACTAGCAGGTTATACATTTAAGTATTTAGAAACTAAAAATGTCGTCGGTCCTAACTATACTGCGCAACAAGGTCAAATTGAGA
This sequence comes from Shewanella vesiculosa, assembly GCF_009994065.1. Taxonomy (NCBI): domain Bacteria; kingdom Pseudomonadati; phylum Pseudomonadota; class Gammaproteobacteria; order Alteromonadales; family Shewanellaceae; genus Shewanella; species Shewanella vesiculosa. Next base: position 2,127 of record NZ_JAACSD010000025.1, on the reverse strand, counting down.
TTTATAAAGATGATGAATTTATCACTTTATTAAAACCTGACCGTCGTCAGTACAATGTGCGCACTATGGATATGACTGAAGCGGGTATTGATTGGGGCTTGTTCCGTGACTTATATGTCACTATGGGCGACCCAATTAATTTAACTGAGTTTGCTGTGCGTCTTAACTACAAGCCGTTTGTACGTTGGTTGTGGTTTGGTTCGATCTTTATGATGATTGGTGGCTTCTTAGCAGCATCAGATAAACGTTATCGTGTGAAGCAAGTTGCTACAGAAGAAGCAGTAAAAGCAAAATTAGCGACAGCTTAATTAACTCGGAGACATTATGAAGAAGTTTGTACTGTTTATACCTTTGGTTATATTTTTAGGTATGGGCGTGTTTTTATATCAAGGATTATTTCTCAATCCTAAAGTGCTCGATTCTGCATTAGAAGGAAAGCCTGTCCCGGCTTTCCAGCTCGAGCGTTTGGAAGTACCTAGTGAAGTCTTGACTGAGAAAGATTTGCCCGCAAAAGTATTGATGTTGAACTTTTGGGCGACTTGGTGTCCAGCATGTAAATATGAACATCCTTATTTAATGATGTTATCTAAGCGTAATTTGTTACCTATATACGGTATCAACTATCGTGACGAACGAGCATTAGCTGTCAAAGAGTTAACGACTCAAGGCGATCCATACACGGTTAATATCTATGATAAGGATGGTCGCTTGGGCCTCGACCTTGGGGTTTATGGCGCACCAGAAACCTTCATTGTTGATCATAACGGTATTATTCGTTATCGCTATGCTGGTCCCATTGACCAAACGGTTTGGACACAAACCTTGTATCCGATGATCCAGCAATTACAAGCTGAAGCAAAACTTGATGGGGCATCGTAATGAAATGTATATTTAAAATGATGTTGGCTTGTACTAGTTTACTTTTTTCTCTGAACGTATTGGCTACTCCAGTCGATACCTATGAGTTTAAATCAGTAGATAATCAGCAAAGGGCCTTGTCACTCGCACATCAGTTGCGTTGTCCACAGTGCCAGAATCAAAACTTAGTCGATTCAAATTCTCCTGTTGCGCAAGATTTACGTCTTGAAGTCTATAAAATGGTAGATAATGGCAAGTCAGACTCAGACATCATCGAATTTATGACTAGTCGCTACGGTGACTTTGTTTTGTATAATCCTAAGTTAGACTCGAAAACCTATCTTTTATGGCTTGGTCCATTCGGGTTACTTATTTTGGGACTGTTTATTGGCTTTATCTTTGTGCGAAAACAACGGATCCAAGCAACAGAATCGACAACTTTGTCGGCAGAGCAGCAAGCCGAATTAGATGCGTTATTAAATCGTAATAAAGCGGCTAAATAACAGATTGGAGTATTAACTTTGAAACAGTGGTTTGCGTTTATCTTCACTAGCTTCTTTCTTATGGGTATTGCAAGTGGTGTTAATGCATATCCCGGCATGCAAGCTGCGGCTGAGCAAACCACTGATTCAACGCTTGAGCGAATCAATATATTGCCGCAGCCATTCCCGGTAGCGCTAGTCGATTTTAGCGATATCGTTGGTGAGCCGGTTAACTTTGACCAATATAAGGGCAAAGTCGTCGTTATTAATCTTTGGGCTACTTGGTGCCCACCTTGCGTAAGAGAACTTCCAGCACTCAATCGATTAGATCAAACTCTAGATGCTGCACATTTTGCACTATTACCTATTTCGATTGATGCTGAAGCCGTGGCTATTGTGCAACCATTTTTAGAATCTCTTGGTTTACCCACATTTAACTCGTATTTTGATCCGCAACAACGACTACGTGATGTTTTCCCGCTGGATACCATTCCTGCGACATTTATCTTAAATGAACAAGGTGAGCTGGTGGCTTATGTGCGTTCTTATGTCGATTGGGATGATAAAAATGTCATTAGCTTTCTTGAACAGTTTCGTAAAGGCACTAAAAAAGTACAATAAATAGTCATAATATGACTTAAAATACGAAAAAGGATCGCTTTTGGTGAAAAGATCGCCAAGCGATCCTTTTTTGTTTAAAAAGGCCTTGCACAAAATCTTGTGGTGCCTATAATGCGCATCCACTGACACGGCAGACAGCGAAAGCGGTTACCGAGTTAGGTTGAAT